>NZ_JASMRM010000012.1:0-95846 GCF_041431305.1 Cloacibacterium sp. Arc13 | reverse complement strand
AGATTTATGTAAATTTGCATGTATACTTTTCGGTAGACAACCATATAAAGATTAAAAGCACCCATGATGACTCAGAAAAATGAACCAGAAAACAAGATGAATGAGGTAAATGTTTTACTTAATTTAGCCAACATAAGATATTTGCCAAGATATATCATCATCGCAATAGATGTTTTTTTAATTGGAGTTTCTACTTTTTTTTCCTTCAAAATTTTAGAAAAAGTTCTAAACCATTCAGATTTTATAGCAGAAAGTTTTGCAGGTTATGCATTAATAATAGCAGTAAGTCTTTTTTATATGTATGTGTTTAAAACATATGCAGGCATTATAAGACACTCTACTTTTTATGATTTACTGAATCTCTTATGGTCTATTGTAGCCACTACATTTACACTGTGGGCTCTTTCTGGAGTGTACAATATGGTCTATGATCATTCAGTTCCTGAAAATATATCATTCTTTATCGTTTTTTTCTTCTTTTCATTTAGTACGTTATTTATGTTTCGTCTTTTTGTGAAGGAAATGTTTCGCTGGATTAAGGAGTACAAAGACAATTCTCTTAAAAAAAGAATATTAATTTTAGGAATTTCTGATTATTCGGTAGCAATCGCAAATTCTATCATCGAAAGTCATAATCTACAATATAAATTAAAAGGGTTTTTAACCAAGAGAAATGATTCTAGAAATGCCAAAATTTTTGGACTAGACATCATGACTCAAGAGACTTTTATTAAAACACCGAAAGAAGAGTTAGAAATAGATGGGATTTTAATTCTTAAAGAAAATTTATCTGCTAATGAATTAACAGAATGGGTGAATTTGTTTTTAGAGAAAGAAATGGAAATTTTTCAAGCTCCTTTGGTGGAAGAATTCAATCCTGAAAAAATTCATACCAATATTCGTAGCTTTCAAATAGAAGATTTACTCAATAGAGAACCTATTTGTATTGAAAATGAAGAAGTAAGATTAATTCATGAAAATAAATCAGTTCTAGTAACAGGAGGTGCAGGTTCTATTGGGAGCGAAATTGTGAGAAAAGTAGCTTCATATAAACCCTCTAAAGTAGTAGTAGTAGACCAAGCGGAAACACCGTTACACGAAATCCAGTTGGAAATGAACGAAAAATTTCCAGATATAGATTTTGAATTCATTTTAGCAGATATTACCAATAAAAAAAGACTCGAAAGCATCTTTACAAAATTCAATTTTGATTTGGTATATCATGCAGCGGCCTATAAACACGTTCCCATGATCGAAAATAACCCTCACGAAGCAGTTTGGGTAAATATATTGGGAACACAAAATCTGGCAAAACTCTCTGTTCAAAATAAGGTGAAAACATTTGTAATGGTTTCTACAGATAAAGCGGTAAACCCTACCAATGTAATGGGAGCCTCTAAGAGATCTGCAGAATTATTAGTACAATCTTTACAATTTTTACCAGAAAATAAAACCAAATTTATTACCACCAGATTTGGAAATGTTTTAGGGAGTAACGGTTCTGTAATTCCACTTTTCAAAAAACAAATTGAAGCAGGAGGGCCCATTACCATTACCCACCCAGATATTGTTAGATATTTTATGACCATTTCTGAAGCATGCGAATTAGTGCTGCAAGCCTCTACTATGGGAAAAGGAGGCGAAATTTTTGTCTTTGATATGGGAAAACCTGTGAAAATAAAAGATTTAGCAATAAAAATGATTAAACTTTCAGGAAAAGAACCCGAAAAAGATATTCTATTAAAATATACAGGATTAAGACCTGGAGAAAAATTATATGAGGAGTTATTAAGCGATAATACAAAAAATCTTCCAACACCTCACCATAAAATAATGGTTTCTATGGATCCTCATAAGGAATATAATGAAATAAAAGATTTATTAGAACAAATAGAAAACGCTACACTATCTCACGATAATAATCAAATTGTGAGAATCCTTAAAAATATGGTGCCAGAATTCATCAGCAATAATTCAATTTTCGAAAAATTAGATCGTTAAAATAACACTAAGATTTATTTTAAATAAGGTTCTTCTTTAAAAATTAATAAACACCTTATAAAAGTCTTCAATTGAATGGATATTACAATGCTGAGGAATATTATTACAAACCATTTTAAAAAGCTAAGTTTTTTGAATCAGCAATAAATTTCATGACAAAATCATGAGATTTTTTTGCTTGTTAGAGAAAATGAAAAATAATGAAATAAAGTCTTTAGATATTTATAATATAGAAAATTACATTTCACCAGCTTAAAAATGGAGATAGGATACAAAATTTACTATTTTTACGTTGGTATAAATGAAAAGAATGATAATAAATAAGAATAAAATAAAGTGGGTGTTAAAATATGGGACTCACTAAGCGAAGCTTTTAAAAATAAATATTAAAATTGTCATACAAAATTCTATTATCAAAGGTTTTTAACGGCATTAAACATCTATTATTAGAAAAGAAAATCCTATATTGTACGTCCTAAAAAAGGCACTTTTACAGCAGAACTGTATAATTTTAATTATAAATTTAATAAATGAAGAAAAATATTTTTGTTTTATTAATAAATCTAGTATTTGTTTTTCTAAATTCTTGTACTAGCCAAAAAAAACTAGATTACCTGCAAAACATCGAAAATGTAGCATTAGAAACATCGATAAAAAATGCAAAATCTACCATACAGCCTAATGATCAACTGGTTATTTTGGTTACCGCAAAAGATATGGATGTGGTGAAACCTTTTAACCAAAATTTTTCTTCTGGGCAGATCTTACAATATTCTACAGCTAGCAATAATATGCCTACCCAAAATCAGACTTCTACCTCAGGACCTACATATATAGTAGATACTCAGGGGAATATAGATTTTCCTGTTGTGGGTAAAATAAATACTGAAAATTTAACAACGGAGGATTTAAAAGAAACCTTAAAGAAAGAAATAACAAAATATGTTATAAATCCTCAGGTTTCGGTTAAAAACACCAATTATAAAATTACAGTCTTAGGAGAAGTAAATCGTCCAGGAACATATAATATTCCCGAAGCACAGACTACTTTGTTAGAAGTAATGGGTTTAGCTGGCGATTTAACGATTTATGGAAATAGAGATGATGTTTTGGTCATTAGAAATGTAGATGGTGTAATAACGAAGCAAAGATTAGATCTTACCAAAGCAGATTTTATAAATTCTCCATATTTCTATTTGAAACAAAATGATGTGATTATTGTATCTCCAAATGGAACAAAACAAAAAACGTCTAGATTAGACCCTAATACAGGTATTTACATTTCAGTAGCCTCAATCGTTGTAACAATTTTAGCTTTGATTTTTAAAAATTAGAAAATGAACAATAATAGTTTCCAAAAAGAAGAAATTCATATAAATGAACTTATCAGACCCTATATTAAACGATGGAAATGGTTTGCATTGAGTGGAATTTTTACATTACTAATTGCTTATTTTTTTCTAAAAACACAAAACCCAATTTATGAAGTTGTTTCTACAGTATTGATTAGAGATTCTAAAAGATCAATGGGTGGTCAAGACTTTGAAATGCTGAGAGATTTGTCTGGATTGGGTAAAATGAGTTCGGATGGAGTTGATAATGAAATTGAAGTTTTAAAGTCTAAAAAACTCATTACAACTGTAATTAAAGATTTAGGTTTAGAGACAGATATTTATAAACCAGGATTATTTAAAGACACTGAAGTATTTGGTAAAACTTCTCCTATTATTGTAAAAATAGTAAATGAAAAAAGTACTGAAAAGAAACCAGAACCATTATTTCTTTCATTAAAAGGAGAAAAAATTACCATAACCAACAAGGAAGGTTTTACTACAGTGACTACTTATAATAAGGTTGTATCATTGCCGACCGCAAATGTTATTATTTTAAAAAACAAAATTTTTAAACCTAGCAAAGAAAAGTTAGATGAACTTATCATTAATGTTTCTAATATTGAAAACAAAACCATAGACTATCAAAAGCTAATTAATGCCTCATTAGTAAATAAAGATGTTACCGTGATTAAATTATCAATGAATTATCCCAATATTGATAAAGCAAAGGATATAATTAATCACTTAGTTGAAGTCTACAATGCAGATGCTATTAATGATAAAAATGAAGAGTCCAAGAAAACAGCTGAATTTATTGAAGAAAGAATAGCAAACGTAGGTAAAGATTTAGGGAATGTAGAAAGTCAAAAAGAACAATTTAAAAGAAACAATCAAATTACTGATTTAGCTGTCGAAGGAGAATTAGGCCTTAAAACCTCTGCAGAAGCTAGAGCCAAAGAACTAGAGCTGGCCTCACAATTAGAGTTAACAAATAGCTTAATCTCTTTTGTTTCCAGACAAGGGAACTATCAAGTAATTCCTAATAATATTGGATTAGATAATCCAGGAGCAGTAGCTAATATTACAGCTTATAATCAATTAATTCTAGAAAGAAATAGGTTACTAGAGAACGCAACACCTCAAAACCCATTAGTAATAGAAGTTACGTCTCAAATTAATAATTTAAGACCAACAATTTTACAAAATCTTCAAAAAAACAAAAACGGATTGCAGCTGGCTGTAAGTACTTACGAACAAGAGCAGAATTTAGTGTCTGGTAAAATTGCAAAAATACCTGCGCAAGAAAAATTGTTTAGAAGCATAGAACGTGAGCAACAAATTAAAGAGTCGCTCTATTTATTGTTATTACAAAAAAGAGAAGAGACTCAGATATCCCTAGCGGTGACAGCTCCCAAAGCAAGAATTGTAGATAAAGCATTTAAAAATGCTCAAGTAGCCCCTAAATCTTCAATTATTCTATTAGCAGGTTTGTTTTTAGGATTATTAATTCCTTACATTATTATTTCATTGTTAGAAAGATTTAATAATAAAGTAAAATCAAAACATGACATTGAAAAAATTTCTAAAGGGAAACCTATCATAGGCGAAATTCCTCGTTTAGAAAAAGGAGACCATGATCTAGTGAAGGTAAATGATAACTCTCCTTTAGCAGAGTCATTTAGAATTCTAATTACCAATATGAATTTTATGACAAAGAAAAAGAAAGGAAAGGTGGTAATGGTTACTTCAAGTGTAAAGGGAGAAGGAAAAACATTTATTTCTGTAAATCTTGCATTAACCATAGCGAGCCCTACCAAAAAGACTATTATTATTGGAGCAGATATTAGAAATCCTCAACTTCAGAGATATAATACAGAAAGAAAAGGTCTAAGCGGGCTTACAGAGTATTTACATAATGAAAGTATGGATATTGAAACGTTAATACATAAAAGTATTTTCAATCCTCATCTTGATGTAATGTATTCTGGAAGTATCCCCCCAAATCCTACTGATTTACTTTCTAATGGAAAATTTGAAGCCCTAATCAATATTCTATCTCAAAGTTATGACTACATAATTCTTGATACAGCTCCATTGATGTTGGTTACAGATTCATTCTTAATCTCAGAATGGGCAGATGTAACATTATATGTGGTAAGATCACAATACACAGAAAAACTTTTAGTAGAGTTTGCAAACAAGAATATAGAATCTCATAAAATTAAAAACACAGCTTTTGTCATAAATGATGTAAATAGTGATTATTTCGGGTATGGTAATAAATATGGCTATGGATACGGCGCTAAAGAAAAAACATTTTTTGAGAGAATAAAAGAAAAACTAAATAACTAATCATCTATGAAAAAAAATTTAATCATATTTGGAACTCGTCCAGAAGCAATAAAAATGGCTCCTTTAATTAAGGAGTTTCAAAAACGAGACCAATTTCAAACAAAAGTATGTGTCACCGCTCAGCATAGAGAAATGCTAGATCAAGTACTAGATTTTTTTGAAATTACTCCTGATTATGATTTAAATCTTATGAAGCCTAATCAAAATTTATATTCCCTAACTTCTGATATTATTACAGGACTTCAGCCCATACTTGAAGAATATAAGCCCGATTATGTCTATGTTCACGGAGATACTACTACTACTATGGCAGCAAGTATAGCTTCTTTCTATGCAGGTGCTAAAGTTTGTCATGTAGAGGCAGGATTAAGAACTAATAATAAAAAATCTCCTTTCCCAGAGGAAATGAATAGACAAATAGCAGGTCGCGTAGCTGATTATCATTTCGTGCCTACGGAAAACTCTGAACAAAACTTAAGGAAGGAAAATATTAAAGAGAATAGTATTGTAATTACAGGAAATACAGTTATTGATGCATTACTTTTTAGTTCCAAGAGAGTCCAAAATTTTGAAAATTCCGAAATTTTAGAGCTTAAAAAAATAATAGATACGGAGAAGAAAATTATTTTAATAACTGGTCATAGAAGAGAGAATCATGGTTTAGGCTTTATTAATATTTGTGAAGCACTAAAAGAGGTAGCCTTAAATAATAAGAATGTACAGATTATTTATCCCGTACATTTAAATCCTAATATTAAAGGTCCTGTTTATGAATTACTTTCTGGAATAGAAAATATAAAATTAGTTTCCCCATTATCATATCCCGCATTTGTTTGGTTAATGAAAAATGCATATTTAATTATTACAGATTCGGGAGGAATTCAAGAAGAAGCTCCTAGTTTAGGGAAACCAGTATTAGTAATGAGAGATACTACAGAACGCCCTGAAGCAGTAGATTCTGGAACAGTAATTCTTGTAGGTACAGATAAACAAAAAATTGTAAAAGAAACTAATATTTTATTAGAAAATACTGAGAAATATTCTTTGATGAGTGAATTACATAATCCTTATGGAGACGGAAAAGCAAGTGAAAGAATAGTAGATTTTATTGCAAATCTATAGTGGTTTATGCGAAGAATTGTACATGAAAAAATAGTAAAAACACTATCTTCAGATTTAAACAGAAAAATTTTTAGTCAGAGTTTTTGGATTATTTTAGGGAATGTAATCTCTAAGTTTACATTGTTAATTGCTACAATCTTTATGGCTAAATATTTAGACAAAGAAGAGTATGGGCAATTTGGAATCATAAAATCTACAATTTTAATGTTTGCCATGTTTGCTGGTATGGAGCTAGGAATGACCGCAACTAAGTTTATTGCACAATATCGTTTTTCTCAAAAAAGAAAATTAGAGAGAATTGTAGGAATGTCTACTTTTTTTGCAATAGTAATTAGCATTCTCATTTCCTTTCTAATTTATCTGTTTGCTATACCTATAGCGCATCAAATAAATGCTCCGAATTTAAATACAGAAATTAAAATAAGTGCTTTTATTTTATTCTTTTCTTCGGTGAATGGTATACAGAATGGAATTTTAGCAGGAATAGAAAAATTTAAAGAATTATCTATCAATAGTGCGATGAGCGGAATTATTTCTTCTGTTCTTTTGATATTAGCGGCAAGATTTTATACTTTAGATGTTGTAATCATCGCATTTGGAGCTAATTACGTTTTATTTTTTATTTTCAATTTTATCACTCTAAGAAAAAAATTCTATTCAGAATTTAAAATTGAATTTTGGAGCAAAGAGAATTTTAAAGAAATTAAAATACTGTGGGATTTTAGCTTTCCAGCTTTTTTAGCGGGATTAATGGTTGCACCAGTAGTATGGTATGCTAATTATGTTTTAGTAAATCAACCCAGTGGATATTTACAAATGGCTAATTTTGATATTGCTAGCCAATGGAGAAATACCATTTTATTCATTCCTGCGGCTTTATCGCAAATAGCACTTCCTCTTTTATCTTCAAGAGTAGAAAACAAGGCGCAATACAGAATGGTTTATAATAAAAATCTTAAAATAAATATTGTTCTAGCTTTTTTTTTAGTAATAGTTTTTGTGATATTTTCTCCATTAATTGTAGATTTTTATGGAGCAAAATATAATGATTTATTATGGCCAATAATAATTATGTTCATTACAACAGGATTAATTTCTATAAATAATGTAATTGGTCAGGCTATTGCAAGCCAAGGAAAAATGTGGTTAGGTTTTTATGCTAATCTCATGTGGGCAATTATACTTACTGTAAGTACTCATTTTTTAGTTGAAAAAGAAGCTCTAGGTGCTATAGGATTATCATTAGCTTATCTTATAAGCTATTTTTGTCATGCAATCATTCAGTTTTTGTATATTAGAAGATATTTAAATTAACATGTAATCTTAATAGTAATGACGTTTCCTGGATTTTTTGCTATCTTTTTTGCAATAATGATAATTATTAAAAAAAAATATAATTTCATTATTGACCCTATGTTTTACATGTTAATGATTTTTATCCTTTTTTTTGGACAGACAAAAGAAATTGTGCTCTCCGAAAAATCTGAACTAATTTTAACATTATCTTTTTTTATTTTCTTTGGAACCACATATTTTATCCGAAATAGAGAATTAAAATTTCTGGTAAATTATTTTCAAAGAAAAACCACAGTGCTTAAATCCTTGGACATTAAACCATTAACCGGAAGTCAACAATTTTTCCTTTTTTTAATTGTACTCACTTATATAACTTTTGATTTGTCATTGAATACATGGTTGTATGGTTCTTTTGAAAAAGCGGTCACTAGATTTTATTTTAGGTTGCCCGAAATAGAAGATGCTCCTACTTATTTAAGTATTATTCAGTTTTCACTTTATTCAGTTTCTTCATTAATTTTATTTGTTTTAAGCTATAATAACTCGAAATTTAACACTTCTTCTTTTTATACCAATCTTTCTTTTCTTGCTCTAGCACTTGTCGCTTTTCCAAGAGGAACCAGAGGAGCTATAATTGTGCTATTGGTTATTATTATTTTAGCCAAAATTATTTCTAATTTTTCAAGTGGATTATCACCATTGAAAGGAATTTTATTTTCTCCTAAAGTTTTGTATCCTGGTTTAATTGTGTTATTAATGTTTTTAGCTCTTTCATCTATTCGAAATAAAGAGATTGATAATTTGGACATGTTACAGAAGACGATAACCGAAATGGATTTTTCACAATCTCAAAAAGATTATAGTTCTACAGAAGGAGACCTTTTACTCAAAGATTATGAACTTTCAGTAGATAAATTTGGAAATACAGTTCCTTATTTGCCTCTAAATTATACTTTAAAAGCAGTATTACTTAATCCTATTCCCAGAAGCATATGGAAAGAAAAGCCAGTAGGATTTGGCGTAGCCTTAACCGAAGTGAAATGGGGTGGACAGAACTTTGAACCTCAGCATCTCGCCGATCTTAAATGGTCTAATGCAGCGGGTATAGCTGGTGAAGGATGGGCAAATAATGGTATATATGGAGTTATACTATACTCATTTCTTATGGGATTATATGCTGGAATTTTATTAAGATTAGTAGATGCTTTTCTTTTATCCGAAAATTACTATACACTACTTATTGGTCTTCTTTCATTTTTGGCAAGTTTACTCACTGTAAGAGGTGATATTTTATCAGGAATTACTCAAGGTCTTTACCCAATGCTATTTTTCTTACTTATTATTTTTTTTATTGAACCATTTATAAGGTATAAGTGGAGTTTTAATTAAACTTTTTTATTTATGAGGAAAGTAATTATTATTCATAAAAATACAATTGAAAAAGAACCTCCAACTCAGATGGTCATCCAGCATCTAAGAGATTTAGGAGTAGAGGTTACCGTAATTACATTAGGACTTAACGAATTTTGGAAAGACCGTTTTAGAAAAATAAATGTTAACTATATTGAATTAAATTTAGGGAGTTTCGTAGATCTAGAAAAAAGATCTCTTTTTGTAAAACTAAAAACTTGGTACAAATATAGAAAAGCAGTTCTGGCTCATTTATGGAATAAAGAAAATACTAATGCTCTAATATGGTTTGTAGATGCAGATAGTCTAGCACCATTATTATTTTCTTCATTGCCTAATAAATTATCATATGTAATGCATATTTTAGAAATGTATGATCATTCTAAGTTTTACAGATATGTTATTAATAAATATGTGAAAAAAGCGAAAAGACTTATAGTGTGTGAGGAAATCCGAGCTGCAATTTTTAATGTTTGGTTTCAACCCAAAAAAATTCCATTAGTTTTACCTAATAAACCCTATAGTTTAGAAGAGAATTCTCTGGCTTTGAACTTTTTGAAAAACCACCAGCCAGAACTTTACCACCAAATAGTTAATCTCAAAAGAAAAGTAATCCTTTATCAAGGATTAGTTTCTCCAGAAAGAGACTTGTCTTTTATTTTAAAAGCAGTAAATAAATTAGGAGAAGAGTATGTACCAGTAATTATGGGACGAGATTATGGAATGATTGAAAAATATAAAAAACTATGTCCATCACTTATACATATTTCTTTTATTCCTTCTCCTCAGCATCTCTATATTACCTCTTTAGCAAATATTGGGATATTAATGTATGACCCTATATCACTTAATCAGATATTTTGCGCTCCCAATAAGATATTTGAGTATTCAGGGTATGGTATCCCCATGATAGGAAATAATATTCCTGGTCTCAAAATTCCTTTCGAAAAGTATAATTGTGGTAGAATTTTTGATAATGGTAATATTGATGAATTGTGTCAAAATATTTTAGAAATAAATGAAAACCATGAACAATTTTCTAAAAATGCAATCAGATTATATAATTCAGTAGATAATAAAGCATTCTTAAAAAGTGTTTTAGAAGAGCTAGACTATTCCTAAATTAATATATGAAACTAATAATCAATACTACAACTTTAAGTGGGACGGGAGTTACTCAAGTTGCATTTTCTTTTATTCAAGAATGCAAATCACATCTGCATAATACTTATCATATATTTCTTAGTCCTACTCTTTCTAAAGAGATTGATAAAACGAGCTTCCCCTCTAATTTTTATTTTTATGATTTTAAGGGGCATCCTCTTTATGGATTAAAAGGTTTTTTTATTAGAAAAAAACTTAAGAATTTAGAAAAAAAAATAAATCCAGATGTTGTTTTCACTGTTTTTGGTCCAGCTTGTTGGACCCCGAGATCTCCTCACATTACTGGATTTGCGAATTCATATTATGTATATCCAGAATCTCCATTCTATAAAGTCATTCCTTGGAAGGAGAAAATGAGAATACAACTGATGAAATGGGCACATAGATTTTTTTTAAAAAGAAACGGACAATATTTTATCTGTGAGACCCAAGATATGTCGCAGCGCTTAGTGAAATTTTTGAATATAAATAGTAATAATGTTTTTACAGTAAGTAATACATTTAATCATTTTTTTGAAAATCCTAATACCGAAAATTTACCAGTTCTATTACCAAAAAGGAGAGAAGGAGAATTTAGAATAGTATCCTTAGCATCACTTGATATTCATAAGAATCTTACTGTGATTAATGATGTAGTTCCAATTCTAGAAAAAAAATTACCAGGGAATAAAGTGAAATTTGTTTTAACGGTGGATGAAAACAAGTTTCAAACCCAATTTAATACTTTGGCTAAATCAAAAATAGTTAATTTAGGAAGAATTCCAGTTAAATTTTGTCCACAATTATATGTAGAATCAGATGTCTTATTTTTACCTTCTTTAATAGAGTCTTTTTCAGCAAATTATCCAGAAGCAATGAAAATGAAAAAGCCTATTCTTACCTCTAATTATTCTTTTGCTACTTCTATTTGTGGAGATGCAGCATCTTATTTTGATCCTACTAATCCTAATGATATTGCAGATAAAATCATTGAATTAATAGCGAATAAAGAAAAATATGACCAATTATTGGAAAAGGGAACTATTCAACTTAAAAATTTTGGAACTGCTAAAACAAGGGCATCAAAGTATTTAGAAATTCTTTCAATAATTAAAAATAAATATTAAAATATGTTGGTTACAGCTTCAATAGTATTGTACAATAATAATGTTAAAGTTTTATCTGATGCAATAAAAAGTTTTTTAAATTCAAATTTCCCATATGAAAAACATTTATATCTTATTGATAACTCTCCAAATGAGACTCTAAAGCAACTCGTTTCAATATCTCCTGAAAATATAACATATATTTTTAACCCAACAAATCCAGGATTTGGGGCGGCACACAATATTGCTATAAAAAGTGTGGAAAAACTAGGAGCTCAATATCATTTAGTTCTTAATCCAGATGTGTATTTCGATCCAGAGGTAATGTCTTCTATTATTAAGTATATGGATGAAAATCCTTCGATTGGTAATATAATGCCAAAGGTACTATATCCAGATGGAAGCATACAATATCTTGCAAAACTTCTACCAACTCCTTATGACTGGATTGGAAGAAGATTTAATCCATTTAAAAAACTAGTAGAAAAACGCAATCAAGTATTTGAACTTCGTTTTACAAATTATAATAAAATTATGGACGTTCCTTATCTATCCGGATGTTTCATGTTTTTAAGGATAGAGGCTTTGAAAAAAGTAGGAAGATTTGACGAGAATATTTTCATGTATGGAGAAGAAACAGATCTTTGTCGTAGATTAATTGATGGAGGATATAGAACAGTTTTTTATCCTGATGTTCAAATTTATCATCATTTCGCAAAAGGATCTCATAAATCATGGAGGCTTACAAAAATTGGTATTCAGTCAGCAATGTATTATTTCAGTAAATGGGGATGGATTTTTGATAAAAAACGTAATGTAATTAACAAAGAAACTTTAGATAAACTCTTAGACTAATGAAGATAATTTTATTTGGTGGATCTGGCTTTATTGGGAAAAATGTAATGAAGAAGTTTCCAAAGAATAGTATTGTGCCTATTAGTTTGCGCGAAGATGAATGGAAAAATAACTTACCATCTGATACCGAAGTGTTTATTAATCTTATTGGTAAAGCTCATGATCATAAGGGTGTAGCACGTTATGAAGATTATTATGAAGCAAATGTAGAATTAACAAAACAGATTTTTAATAAATTTTTTAAATCAAAAGCTACGTTGTTAATTCATATAAGTTCTATTGCTGCATTAGAAGAGTTTGCATCACTCCATCCTCTAAATGAAGAAGATATTAATAATCCGATTTCTCATTATGGGAAAACAAAAAGAGAAGCCGAGTTATGGCTATTAAGGCAAAAACTACCCCAAGAAAAAAAAATAATCATTCTTAGACCTCCATTGGTTCATGGAGAAGGAGATAAAGGAAATCTAGAACTTCTCTATAAATTTATTTCTAAAGGTATTCCTTATCCCTTAAGTGCCTTTCAAAATAGTCGTTCATTTCTTTCAATCGATAATTTCATTTTTTTTCTAAAAGAAATTATTAATAATCAAGATAAATTAGATTCTGGAATTTATCACATAGCAGATGATGAAGTCCTTTCTACAAAAGAAATATTAGAAATAATAAAAAGAGTAGAAAATAAAAAAATCATAGATCTATATATTCCACCTATCGTCATAAAAGTATTGGCTAAAATTGGAGATTTTTCCCCATTTCCTTTAAATACAAAACGATTAAAAAAAATGACGAGTAATTTAGAGGTAAGCAATCAAAAAATTAAATCTGTTTTAGACATAAAAAAACTACCCATTTCAGCAGAAAAAGGGATAGAAGTAACCATTAAAAGTTTTAAATAATTATGGAATATCTAATTATTATCATAATACTTTTTGCACTAGAATTATTTTATTTTAAAATAGCAGCTAGACATAATATTATTGATAAACCAAATCATAGAAGTTCTCACACAAAAGTAACACTTCGAGGAGGTGGAATCATTTTCCCCATTGCTTTTTTACTATATTTTGCGTCGAGCATTTTATACAGAAAAGATACGTTTCTACCAAAAGAATATTGGGCTTTTGGTTTAGGCCTCCTTATTTTATCTGTAATAAGTTTTCTAGATGATATTCTTGACTTGTCTACTAAACTTAGACTTTTTTTTCATTTCATTTCAGTTTCACTACTCATTTATTTTTTAGGAATATTATTTATATTGCCTATTTGGTTATTACCAATAGTCTTTATATTTATTATTGGAGTACTAAATGCCTATAATTTTATGGACGGAATTAATGGAATCACTGGACTTTACAGCTTTGTAATTCTATCTACATTATATTACATTAATCAGTATAAAATTATTTTTACAGATGTTAATTTTATTATTTATCCAGTTTTGGCGAGTTTAGTTTTTCTATTTTTTAATTTCAGAAAAAAAGCAAAATGTTTTGCAGGAGATGTAGGAAGTATGAGCATTGCTTTTTGGGTATTAGCACTTTTAGGACTACTTGTAGTGAAAACCCAGGAGCTTACTTATTTACTCTTCATAGGAGTATATGGGATAGAAGTGATTTTTACAATTATTCAAAGAATTAAACTAAAAGAAAATATTTTTGAAGCGCATCGCCATCATTTGTATCAGCTATTGGTCAATAAAATGAAATGGTCACATCTTTTAGTTTCTACAATGTATGGAGTGATTCAATTGCTAATTAATTTTTCTATCATTTATTGGAAACTAAATTTTGTAGAAGGAATCTTATACCTAATATTTCCTACTCTAATAATGTATGTTTTGGCTAAGTTTTACATCTTTAAAACGACCGAGACATATTAATTTTAAAAGATTTATAAGATAAAAAATAGTATTTTTAAAAAAAACAAGGATAAAATTAATAAATAATTAAAAAAATATCTTTTGTTCTAGCTGTTTTTTGCGAAAAAATTCTTTATTTTTGCGTATAAACAAATTATTAAACGTGCTAATTAAATTAAACACAAATGAAAAATGAAATTTGGCTTTCATCTCCACACATGGGTGGTAATGAAATAAATTTCATTCATGAGGCTTTTGAACAAAATTGGATTGCCCCGCTTGGTCCAAATGTTGGAGGATTCGAAAAAGATCTTAAAAATTACTTAAATCAAGATGTAGAAGTAGCTGCGCTTAGTTCTGGTACAGCAGCCCTTCATCTCGCATTAATTATTTTAGGAATTAAGCAAGGTGACGAAGTACTGTGTCAATCACTTACCTTTTCTGCTTCTGCTAATCCTATCGTTTATGTAGGTGCTACACCTGTTTTTATCGATAGTGAACCCGAAACATGGAACATGTGTCCCAATAGTCTAGAAATAGCTATTAAGGATAGATTGGCGAAAGGCAAACAGCCAAAAGCGATAATTGTAGTGCATCTCTATGGAATGCCTGCAAAAATGAATGAAATATTAGAAGTGGCTCAAAGGTACAACATTCCTGTTATAGAAGACGCTGCGGAAGCGCTGGGGTCTGCTTATCAAGGGAGAAAGTGTGGAACTTTTGGGCAAATGTCTATTTTAAGTTTTAATGGGAACAAAATTATTACTACTTCTGGAGGAGGAGCTCTTGTTTGTAATACATTAGAACAGAAAAACAAAGCGGTTTTTCTTTCTACTCAAGCCAGAGAAAATGCACCTCACTATCAGCATTCCCAGATTGGTTACAATTATAGAATGAGTAATATTTCTGCTGGAATTGGAAGGGGTCAAATGGAAGTTTTGGATAAAAGAGTGGAGGCAAGAAGAAATAATCACTTTTTTTATGTAAAACTTTTCCAAGAAATAGAAGGAGTTACTGTTTTTAGCGAACCCAATGAAGATTTTTATTCTAATCATTGGCTCTCCGCACTTACAGTAGATGAAAGAATTACAGGATGGTCTAATCATGATCTTAGGTTACAGTTTGAAAAAGAAAAAATAGAATCTAGACCGTTATGGAAACCTATGCACCTTCAGCCTGTTTTTGAGAATTGCATCTATTATGGAAACTCGGTTGCCGAAGATTTGTTCAATAAAGGATTATGCTTACCTTCTGGTTCTAATCTTACAGAGGAACAAAAAAATAGAATAAAAGAAGTTGTTTTGAAAATGAAGTAAAAAAACAACAGAAATTAAATAATTGAAGAAGTTACAAAAAAATTGGGAAGGATTACCCACTATTAATCCGTAAAAGCACAGATTTTTCTGTGCTTTTTTATTTGTAGAATAATTATTTAAAACTTAAAAAATCACTCATTCTAGTGATAAAAACATATTTTCGTTAAAATCCAATTCTATTATAGAATCTATGCCATTATATAAACAAATTCTTTTAGGAAACTTAAACGGGATTCTGATTCCTTCCCATAAACACAGTGTTTTTTGAAGAAATAAAGGATGTTTATAACCAAAGTAGGATTTATTAAATAACCTGTATAGTTATTTTAGGACGACACAGGACGACACATGGTACATAGATACTCCATAGATAAAGCATGGATAGTGCATGAAAAGTGCATGAAATAGATAGGCATATTTTACCTCAATAAAACTCTTACCTAAAGTTCCTTTTTAATTTCATAAATTTGCAACCTTAAATAATTCAATACTTACCATCCATCAATTATCATACATGAGAACAAAATCTGTAGGCAAAAAGAAAATTAACATCGTAACCCTAGGCTGTTCAAAAAACATCTACGACTCAGAAGTCTTAATGGGACAACTCAAAGCAAACGGCAAAGAAGTAGTCCACGAACAACGTGGAGACATCGTAGTGATTAACACCTGCGGTTTTATCGATAATGCCAAAGAAGAATCCATCAATACTATTTTAGATTTTGTAGAAGCTAAAAATAGAGGAGAAGTAGAGAAAGTCTTCGTTACAGGGTGTCTTTCAGAAAGATATAAGCCAGATTTAATCAGAGAAATTCCAGATGTAGACCAATATTTCGGAACTAGAGACTTACCGATTTTATTAAAACATTTAGGAGCAGATTATAAACATGAATTAGTAGGAGAACGTTTAACCACTACTCCAAAACACTATGCCTACCTGAAAATAGCTGAAGGTTGTGATAGACCTTGTGCATTTTGTGCTATTCCATTGATGAGAGGTGGTAATGTTTCTACTCCAATTGAAAACCTAGTTATAGAAGCACAAAAACTTGCAAAATCTGGCGTTAAAGAATTGATTTTAATTGCTCAAGACCTTACCTATTACGGTTTAGATTTATATAAGAAAAGAGCATTAGGAGATTTATTAAAGGAATTGGTAAAAGTAGAAGGAATAGAATGGATTCGTTTGCATTATGCATTTCCTTCAGGTTTTCCAGAAGATGTATTAGAATTGATTAAATCAGAGCCTAAAATTTGTAATTATATCGATATTCCGCTTCAGCACATTAATACAGAAATTCTGAAAGCCATGAAGCGTGGGACTACTTATGAAAAAACCAATGCTTTATTGGATAAATTCCGTGAGAAAGTTCCAGATATGGCTATCAGAACTACGCTAATTGTTGGTTTCCCTGGTGAAACTGAAGAAAAGTTCCAAGAATTAAAAGATTGGGTTCGTACGCAACGTTTTGATAGGTTGGGTTGTTTTACCTATTCTCATGAAGAAAACACAAGTGCTTATGTTTTAGAAGATGATGTTCCAGAAGAGGTAAAACAAGCTAGGGTAGAAGAAATTATGGAATTACAGTCTCAGATTTCTTGGGAAAATAACCAAGAGAGAATTGGGAAAACTTACAGATGTATTTTTGATAGAAAAGAAGGAAATTATTTCGTGGGAAGAACGGAATATGATTCTCCAGATGTGGATAACACGGTTTTAGTGGAAGCAAAAGATACTTATATTTCCATTGGTGAATTTGTAAATATTAAAATTACTTCCGCAGAAGAGTTCGATTTGTATGGTGAAATTGCAGAATAATATTTATTATTTCTTTACGGAAAACCATAAAATTTACATTAAGTTAAATTTAAATTAATGTAATTAAAAATAAAAAATCATCAATTAATTGGTGATTTTTTTTGATTTATTCAATTGTTTTCGTTGATAATGTTTTTGAATTGACAAAAAACAATGCATTAAATAGTTAATAATGTTAACAATTTTAACATATTTTTTAACATTTTTTAACATTTCCTCTCGTTTCCCATGAACACGTAGTTGAGAGAGTTGTTTAACAAATTTTTAACATAAAATTAAGAAAATTTAACAAATTGGTTGTGAGCTAAAAGAGGTTCATGATAACTTTGCGCCTGTAAAACCCACAAAAAATATTCAAAATGATGAAAAGAGCAATTCTCGTAATCATAATGATGATTTCAACTCTTGGTTTATATTCATTCAAATATAATACCAATGATGCTAAAACAAGTTTTGCATCGTTCTACCACGATAAATTTAACGGTAGAAAAACCGCAAGCGGTGAAGTTTTTGATAATTCAAAACTAACTGCTGCGAATATGAGATTACCATTTGGAACGCAAGTAAAAATTACTAACTTAAGAACAGGAAAATCTGTTGTAGTTAGAATTAATGACAGAGGTCCATTTCACAGAAGTAGAGCTTTTGATATGACTAAAGCCGCTTTTAATGAAATTGGTGATCATGGTTCTGGAACTATTCCTATAGAATATGAAATTGTCGATAACGATTAAAACCACCTGAAAAGGTGGTTTTTTTGTTTATAAAAAGATCTATTTTTAATCTTTTAGTTCAATATATACTGGACAATGGTCACTGTGGACAGCCTCTTTTAAAATTAAGGCTCTTTCTAATTGGTTTTCAAGAGATTTTGTAATGAAATGGTAGTCTAATCTCCAACCTAAGTTTTTCGCTCTAGAGTTTTGTCTATAACTCCACCAAGAGAATTCTTGTTTTTCGGGATGAAGATATCGAAAACTGTCAATCAATCCACATTCTTTGATAAATCTGGTCATCCATTCTCTTTCAACAGGCAAAAATCCTGAAGTATTTTTTAAACCTTTCGGATTGTGAATGTCTATTTCTTCATGACAAATGTTGAAATCTCCACAAATCACCAAATTCGGGATTTGTTTCTGTAAGTTTTTAATGTATTCTAAAAAATCTTCGGCAAACTGAAGTTTAAAATCTAATCGCTCAATATTAGAAGCACTCGGAACATACACAGAAAGCACCGAAAAATCTTTGAAATCTGCTCTTATAATTCTGCCCTCGTTATCGTAATGTTCTATTCCGCAACCGTATTCTATGTATTTTGGTTCTATTTTACTGGCAATTCCCACTCCAGAATAACCTTTTCTTACCGCAGAATGCCAATAACTTTTGTAACCAACTTTTTCTAGACTTTCGATGTCTATTTGGTCATTTCCAGCTTTAGATTCTTGAATGCAGATAATATCAGGATTGGCAACTTGCAACCAACCGATAAAATCTTTGGTAAAAGCCGCGCGAATTCCGTTGACGTTGTAAGAAATGATTTTCATATTTTTTAATTTAACCACAAAAGGCACAAAAGAAATGATGATGTTTAAAAAATTCAAAAGAACAAAAAGGAATTGTTCTCTCTTTTTTACTTTTGAAAAACTTATTTTCAATATATTCTTTTGTCTCTTTTGTGGTTTTAAAATTTATTAAATTTCAACTTTATTTTTATAAAATTCTTCCGTTTCTTCCAGTAATTGATAAAATTCTTCCAAACTTAAAACCTGTAAAAATTTGGTTTTGAATTCTTTAAAGTGAGAAATTCCACGGAAATAATTGCTGTAATGTTGTCTCATTTCTATCAAGCCTAATCTTTCGCCTTTCCATTCTGCGCTCCATTCTGCGTGTTGTTTTACAGCAAGAAGTCGGTCTGAAATAGTAGGTTCTGGTAATTTTTCTCCAGTTTCAAAGAAATGTTTAATTTCATTAAAAATCCAAGGATAACCAATCGCAGCTCTACCAATCATCATTCCATCACAAGCATATTTTTGCTTGTATTCTAAAGCTTTTTCGGGAGAATCAATGTCGCCATTTCCAAAAATCGGAATTTCAATATTAGGATTTTGTTTAATTTTAGAAATATATTCCCAATCCGCTTCTCCTTTGTACATTTGACTTCTGGTTCTGGCGTGAATCGTCAACGCTTTAATTCCTGCATCTTGCAATCTCAATGCTACTTCTTCAATATTAATTGTATCAACATCCCAACCTAATCTCGTTTTCACCGTAACGGGAAGATGTGTAGAATTTACCACCGCCTTCGTTAAGCGAACCATTAAATCTACATCTTTCAAAACTCCAGCTCCAGCTCCTTTTGCAACCACTTTTTTCACAGGGCAACCGAAGTTGATGTCCACAATATCAGGATTTACCGTTTCTACAATTTTGGCAGAAAGCGACATCGCTTCTTCGTCTCCACCAAAAATCTGAATTCCAACAGGTCTTTCGTAATCAAAAATATCGAGTTTTTTCCTAGATTTCATCGCATCACGAATCAATCCTTCAGAAGAAATAAATTCTGAATACATTAAGTCTGCGCCGTGTAATTTGCACAATCTACGGAAAGGAGGATCACTCACGTCTTCCATTGGTGCCAATAAAAACGGAAAATCAGGAAGTTCTATGTTGCCTATTTTTACCATTTTGCAAAGGTAGTTTTTTTTGTAAAATCGAGAAGTTGTAAAACTGTAAAATCGTGAAACTGTTAAGTTGTTAAACTGTGAAATTGTAAAATCGTGAAATTGTTATTAGTCAAAAAAAAAAATCCGATAATTTTTTTACAATATGCAACTTTATGAGCTGATTTTTGCTTTTCAACAAATAAACGATTTAACAGTTTTAAGATTTAATAAATTCACTGTTATTCTAAAGACTTATAAAATGAGTTTAATTGATTGGTAATTAATTCAGTTTTTTCTCTTAATTCAATATATTTTTCTTCTGAAATAAAATCTAAATCCCAAGAAAGAATTAGAAAATTAATGACTTCAATACTAGTGCTATATGCAATATTAATAAATTTAGATTTATCTTTATTGGTATTTCTTGAAACTCCTTCTGCAATATTAGCAGTGATACTTGTACAAGCTCGTCTAATTTGATTTGTAATTCCAAATCTTTCTTCGTCAGGAAAATTTGTAGATATTTTATAAATTTCTTTTACTAATTTTCTTGCATTTTGCCATACTTCTAATTTCTCAAAATAAAATGTGTACATAGTTATAGTTTTTATAATTATTATTTGATTTTTCAGAACTTCATAACCCAAGATTAAACAGTTTCACGATTTTACAGTTTAGCAGTTTCACATTTTTACGATTTTACAATTTCACAACTTTGCAATTTCACAAATCAAAAACTCGCTCTCACTTGCACACTTCCGATATGAATTGTTCTTTCGCCAGAATTTCTGCCTTCATAATTCACATTGAGTTGCAGGAATGAGTTTAATGCTTGTTGCAAAATCACGCTCCAAACTTGATTTTTACCAGGTTTTAAACCATCGAGCATTTGATTTCCTACAATACTGAAAGCATTTCCCGTGAAATCATTATTGATGAAACTGAAATTTCCACGGATAGAAGTTTTCTGTTTTTCCCATTGTAAAGTTCCAGTGGCATCGAAGGTTTTCAGAAATTCTTCGCCGTCTTTTCTGTCCTTGATTTTGTAAGCGGTAGAAACTTCGGTTTGTATGCTTTCCGAAAGTTTGTAAACCAATTTTGGCTTGGTTTCGTATAGGTTTAAAGTGTAATCTCGTGTTTTGAATAATTGTGATGAAGATTGGTAATTCTGCAACTGATTTTCCCAATCTGCACGCAAGTTTTTATTAAACCAATATCCGAAATTCACCAAATGAGTTTGCGTATTTTTCTTTTCTATACTAAAGTTGGCATTTACCAAATTTTGATTGTCGATGAAACGATAATTTCCGTTCCAGCCAGACTTTTCGGTTGGGTTGAAAAGTACAGAGAATAGCAAATTCTGATTTTTTAGAATCTGATTATCTTCGGTTTTAAACGGATTAAATTCTAAAACTCGATCGTCTTTGTAAAAAGAGTTTTGAGCATTGAGCGAAATATTAAAATTCCAACGTCTTAAAAACTGATTGTCTGAATTAAAGACAATATAAGGATTCACCGAAAGCGAAAGTTGCAACTTATTTTTGTTGGAAGGTGTGTATTTTACCGTATTCGTGTAAACTCTAATGTATTGCGCCAAATCCGAATATTCTGCAATTTCGAACTCATCTAACTGCTGAATTCCATCACCATTATAATCCGTCCATTTGTAAATTCCTTGTCCGTCTGTTACTTTTAAATACTGGAATTCTCGCTGCGCTTCTTGTCCGTTTCCGAGTTCATAAAAAGCTTGCAAACGCATTCCGTTTTTGAAAAATTGTTGATTGTACTGAATATTTCCAATCACAAAATCTGAATTAAACTGCGTTTTTAATTCATTTTCGTAGAAAAATTTTCGGTAATGAATGAGTGTGGAAAGTTGAGTTTTTTCGGTTCTAATCAATTGACTTTCGAGCATTAAACCGAGAATATTGTTCATTTTTTTTAAAGAATTATCGCGCACAGAATCATTGGTCCTGAAATAAGATTTTGCCAATAATTTGGTGCGTAAACTGTCGCCAATTCTCTTTTGAACAAAAACTTCTTTCCAGGAAAAACTGGTGACGTCAAGTGTTTTGGTTTGGTTGAAATTCTTCTGATTATGCTCAAAACTTCCGCCAAAACTCCAGCTTCCTTTTTTACTCAAAAATTCAGTAGAAACATTTCCTCTTGCAAATTGCGTGTCTTGAAAATCTGATGTGGTATTTAGGTAAGATAAATTTCCTCTGGTCTCTGTGTTTTTCTTTAGAAATTTAAAATCTAAATCGTTTTTAATGCCGTTATAACTTTGTTTTTCGTTGAGGTAATTCAGTTTATAATTGATGAAATTGGAGTTTTTCCATTGGCTTAAAAAGCTGAAAATCAATCTATTTTGAGTGATTTGATTAAATTCTTGAGTCAAGTTGAAATCTCTAGAAAATTCCACATCATTAATTCGGTCTAAAATATGAAACTGTGAAGAAATTCTCTGAAACTCTGCGCCAACTGTTCCGTTCCAATTATTTTTGGTAAAGATTTTATTCCCGAAAATTCTTCCTGCAAAACCTGTATTTTGGTCGTTGTTTTTAGATGAAAATAAATTAACATCATAATTACTCAAAGAGAAATCTCCACCAATTTTTCCTTTGTTAAAAGTATATTCTGCACTTGTAGAAAATACTTGAGATTTCTGTGGAGAAGGCAATTTTCTAAGTGCAGAATAATCACCGTTTCCAGCACCTACAAATTCAAAAACTCTTCCGTTATTGGTAGATTGTTTCAGTTGGTAATCGCCTTTTCCATTTCCAAAATAGGTGAAAGAAACGTTGTACAAAGTTTCCGCTTTGTCAGTAGAAAATTCATAGTAATTTCCTTGTGGATTTTGGACTAATTTGTACAAAATTTTGTTCACATCGTATTCTGTAATCACAGCAGAAGGCGCGAACATTAAGTCCTGATTGTTTCCTGCATTGGCGAGAATTTGCTCATCATCTTTGGATAAATTCAAGGAAAGTGGAGCGTTTTTGTTATCATTTTCCAGAAAAGCATCGAAAGAAAGTTTCAGTTTTTCGGTTTGATGTTTCACCGAAGAAGTGACGATGAAACGGTTGTAGTTTCGGTTGGTGTAATTGTAAGAAATGGTGATGAAATTCTGTTTAAAAATCGGTCGGAAACTCGTGAAAGTAATTTCCCCAGTATTGTAATTGATGGTGTAATCTTGGTTTTCGCCACGTTTCATGAGAATTCCATCAATAAAAACCTGTTCAGAACCTGAAAGAATGGTGATAAAATTTTCACCGTTTTTTCCATTTAAACGATACGGACCTTGATTTCCTTCTACTCCTTGAAAGCGAATTCGGTGAAATTCACTTCTGGCAACTCCCGCCGAAAAATCAAGAAAAGTTTTGTTGTTTTTGCCAAAATTGGTCTGAAAACCAATTCCCATGCTTCTGCGTTGATACTTTCCAAAGTACGTTTGGTCGTCTTGCAAATCGAGATGTCCCGCTTTTAGAATGCTTTTGTCTTTTATATTAAGTTGAAGATAGATTTTATCAAATTCCTGCAAAGTTTGGGTGTAACCATCTGCTTGAATCGGCAAATTATGGTCTGAAATACTGGCGAGAATAGAAACATCTTTGCTGAGTTTCCCAGCAATTTGCATATCCATAGAAGATTGCACCGATTGTCCCTGGTTATTGCCAAATGTAATTCCACGGATGATGGAACCTTTTGCGTTGAGGTCGCCGAGAATTTGTGAGCGAGAATTTTTCTTAACCAAAACGGATTCATCATAGAAAATTTTTTTTTCTTTCCAAACAAAATTGGCAGTGTCTTTTTTAAAAAACTCACGATTAAGTCTTTTTGATACAATAGAATCGGTTTTTAGGGAATCTTGAGCAGGTAAATTAGGGTTTTTCCATGTGAAAATTTGTGCTTTTGTGAGAAAAACACTCAAAAAAAGGAATGCTAAGAATAATTTTTTTGTCACTGAAATCTTTCTAAAACCGCTGTGTAAAAGTAACTAAAAAAAATAAGGATTATTGTGGAGAAGTTTTAATAATAAATTAACAGAAAAAGAGGTCTATTCTGAGAAATCTTTGTAAATTTGGGAATATTAATTTAAAAATAAAATCTCATGAAAAAAATCTTTACACTTTTAAGTTTTGTAACTTTAGGAACTGCTGCAAATGCACAGAATTTAGTGGTTAATGGTGATTTTGAAAATGGATTAACTCCATGGGCTGCTGGAACTACGGCTGGTTACACTGCTCCAACTATTGCTCCAACTGGTGGTAATCAAGGACCAGCATATGCTACTTATGCGCCAGCAACTGCTACAACAGGGTTTTATCAAAATGTACCAGTTACAGCTGGAAAGACTTATGTAATTGAGTTTTGGTATAAAACAACTGGTGCTTCTGCTGCTAGATTATGGTCAGTTTACAAGAATTCTGGAGGTACAGCAGTTTACACAACAACAGACGCTACTACAGATTTATTTAGAACTAGTAATAAATACTTACCTATTGCAGCTGCTTGGACAAAGTATACTGCAAAAATGCCAGCTGAAGCTACAGCAACTAGTTTAGATGTTGCTTTTAGAGCTTACGGAGGTCAAACAACTTCATATGATGATATATTAGCTTATGAAGAAGGTACTTTGGCAACAATAGATCCTAAAACATTTGATAAAAAAGTAAAAATGAATACTTTGGTTTCTGATAATTTAACTCTTATTGAATTACCTTCTAAATCTACTGTAAACATTTATTCTGTAGATGGTAAATTGGTTTCTTCTAACAGAGTAAACAGTGGAGAATCTATTAATGTTTCTAAACTGCAAAAAGGAAATTATATCGTAACAGTAGAAGACGGTGTAAATAAAGTTTCTAGAAAAATCGTAAAACAATAATTATAATTTATTGATAAAATGAAAGGTTGCTTCACAAGAGCAACCTTTTTTTATTTAGTACCAGCCTCGTCTGAAATATCCAATCAGCGCACCTACATTTAGATTAAAGGTAAATCTTATTCTATTGCCATAGTCTTTAAATTTCGGTTCGAAACCCAGACTGGATTGTACAGGTAGATATACTTCTATAAAATCTGGAATGACCTTAAATTTTATTCCACTATCCCAAATGAATTTTGGAGAATGCGCACGGTTTTTATATACGCCAAAATCTGCGTAAACGTCTATCATCTTCCAAACGTTGGCTTCTACATTATGAGTGAGCATCCATTGGTCTACAGTTCCGTTAATATAAGATTTAAAACCACCTTCTGCCATAATAAACTGCTGAGAAAGTATTCCGCTAATTGCACTCTGAGCCAAGAGATTATAAGAGAAAGCATAGTTGGAAACTTTAGAAATCCCGATGTCAAAATTATTATTTCTGGTATGGTTTTTTAAGAAATATCCACCATAAAATCGTAAACTCAGTTTTTTGTTTTTGGCATATTCTAATCGGTAATAACTTTCTTCAGTAAGTTTTGCGTAATCTTCCATGTATTGGAAATTTCCGAAAATATACTTTTCTCTAATCACATTATTGTCTGAATACACGAAACCAAGATTCCAAATGTTGTATTTAGCATAATCATTTTCTGCAATCATTTCGGGGCTTAAATCTCTTTCGAAAAAGTTGTAAGATGCAGATAAGCTTCTAGAAATCTGACTCCTTGGGTTTTTGTTAAAAGACATTTGGCTGGCAAAACTCATTTTTTTATAAGACAAACCAAAATCATAATTGAACTTAGCCGTAGAAAATTCTAAAGTAAGCGTTCGGAAGAAACTTTCCGCAGGCTGAATTTTATAGACTGCATTAAGAGAACCATTAATATCTTTACTTCCTGTACTGAAAAACGGCGAAACCAGATATTGAAACCTCTTGTCAATCAGTGATTTATTTTTAAATCTTATTCCCAGTAATAATTTGTCATAATTATTCCACGCAATTCCTGGCGTAAGATAAACTTCGTTAATTTCTGCATTCGGATTGTCTGGAATGAGTTTAAATCTTAGTTTTTTGGCATTGTCTTTAATTCCTTTGGTATATAGATAATTGTCTCTAAAATTATTTTCTGGGAAAGCATATAAATCATTAATGACGATTTTTACCGCTTCATTATCTGGAATTACGTAACCGCAAGAACTATTCTGATAATTCGTATCATACCAAAAAGTTTTTTTGCTGCCATCTTCATGAAAAGTTTCTAATTTAAAAGGAATATTCTGCGCTGTATTTTTAGAAACATTAATGTTGATGACGTTATCTTTTCTCTCGAAATCATCGAGTTTAAAATTGATTCTTTGCTTTCTTTTGACGTATTTTTCTAAAAATTCTGAAGAGTAACCAGAAGCTACCGTGAGTTGGTCTAGAAAATCTCTTTTGTCTAATTCAGAAGTTTGATTTTTGGCGATATAACCTTTTAAGAAATTGTCAAAATAAGAAGTGCCCATTTTTTCGGCAATTAAGGTAAAAAGGCTTCCCGTCTCGAATTGGCTAATCGCCATTTCATTAAAATTACTTAAATCCGAAAATTTTTCGTCGATTTTTTGGTCAAGGTTTTGCGCCGTAATGTATTGATAAGCAAGACCGTATCTTTCAATCAACTTCAATCGAGAAGCAAATGAAAGTTTTAATGGTTTCATTCCCAGTATTTTATAATCAGAAAGTGCTCCTAATATTTTATGGTCGGGGTAATTTTTTTTCAAATACTGAATTTCTAAATACGTTTTAAGTCCGTTCGTAATCCAGTGATTTTTTTCTTTATTAGAAACGAATAATTGCTCTGCAACTTGCTGAGAAACAATGCTGAAATAATCCATATCTATTTTTTCGGCATCGGTAAACATTTGGAACTTAAATTTCCAGAATTTAATGTCATCATTCCCGAAGAAATCATTTTTGGACTTAAATTTTTCACTGATGAAGATTTTTTCTGGCAAAAATCCTGTTTTTTCTTTGATAAAATGAAGATGAAGCGGAAGGTAAAACGCGATCAGTTCTTTTTCTTGCTCCGTAACAGGATAGCCCAATTCTACCAAATGTTTTTGTCCGTCTACGATGGTTTCTAGCTGATAGTTTTCTTGGTCAGCAATCAAAAATTCTACATCTTTATTCAGTTTTCCTTCAAAAATATTAGGAGCAACTTCTGTTAAATTGCTGCTGATATTTTGACCGGAATTTTCAAATTTTACTCGGTAAAAAGTATTTACATTTACGTTTTCTTCTAAATCTTTGTAATATTTTTCAAGGAAATTATCTCGGTCAAAACTGTCTGGAACCAAGAAAAAATATTTGAGCAAAGTATTATTTTTCCCAATTCCATAACCTGTAAACTGAGCACTCGGCAAAATCACAGAATATTCTAACGAAAGTTCAGTAGAAGCATTGGGAGCTAAAGGTTTTGGGAGTTTTATAAAAAGATTTTCATCATCTAAAACACCTTCATACGGTTTTTTGTCTATCATCAGATAAACCAATCTGCCTCTTTCATTGGGTTTTGCGTAATATAAATCCTTTTTTCGGTCTTCTAATTTTCTTCTTACAAGAGGCCTATTTCTGCTTTTATAAGCTGCGGTGAAATTTTGAAGTTTAAGATGTGTTAGTTCACTCTCAGATTTGTTTTGATAATAGATTTTTTCTCTTACAGAAAGCGTTCCTGATGAAATTTTTGCGTCAATAATGATAGAATCTTTCTGCGAGAAAGCAAAAAGATTAAGCAGTAAACACAGTAAAATGATGGTCTTCTTCTTCATTGATTTTAGAAAATCAAATATAGAGAGAAACTATTGAAATTACTTACATAAATCCGAAAAAATATTACATTTTATCAACAATTTTTGAATTTTATTGAAAATGGATTTTGAGAATGATAATTCCTTTCTGGGATGAATATTTTCAAAGAAATAAATCGGAAGTTTTTATCTTTTTAAATTATAGAAAAGGTAAAATAAGATGCCAAATTCCCACAGTAAGGATAGATAGAGGAATTCCCACCGCAACCATCAAGTTGCAAAATTTTGGTTCTAAATCATGAGCAGAAGCAATAATCGCCGCTGTAATCATAGGTGCCATCGCGGCTTCTAAAATACAAATGTCTATAACGTCTCCACTTTGATGATAAATAAATTTGTAAATCACCAAAATCAATAAAGGCAAAAGAACGAGTTTGAAAAGTAAACCGATGAAAAGATGAAATCCTTCTTTTTTCTCAATTTTTTTCCATTGCATTTGACTTCCCACAGAAACCAAAGCGAGGGGAACAGTAGTTGCGCCCAATTTCATTAAAACTTCGTCAAAATCTTTTGGAATTTCTATGGAGAAAACATTCAGCAATAACGCGATTACAAATGCAATAAATGGAGGAAATTTTAAAATTTTAGAAAGATGTTTGAGTAGAGAATCTTTGCTTCCAGAATAAAAATTGGCGACTAAAATTCCTACTGTCGAAAGAGCAACAAATCCAGGTTGGTCTACCAGCATCACGGTTTTTAAGCCTTCTTCTCCGTACATGGCTTGGATTAAAGGAATGCCAACAAAAGAAGTATTTCCGAAACCTGCACACATAATCAAAGCGCCAATTAAAGAAGATTTCCAACCGAAAATTTTTCCTAATCCTGCAAAAAATAATATCGCAGCAAAAATTCCTATCCAAACTACTAAAACTGGATAAATCACCGAACTGTTGAGTTCTATTTTTGAAATATAATACAGCGAAAATGCAGAAAGCGAAATATTAATCACAAATGCATTCAATGAGGTGTGAAAATTCTCGGGAATTATTTTAGACTTTTTTAAAACAATTCCTATAATCAGACAGACAAAAAGTAAAATTAAGTTGCTCAATTTCTTTAGCTAGACGTATAAATAAATTGATAAAAAGTGACAGAAACTCCCTGCTAAAACAAAAAAATGGAAAATAGCATGATTGAATTTTATTTTCTTAATGCTGTATAAAATTGCACCAATGGTATATAAAACTCCACCAAGAATTAGGTAAAATACTCCTTTTTCGTGTAAACTAGCGGTTAAGTCTTGGAAATAAAAAACAATCAACCAACCCATCAAAACGTACATTGCTGTAGAAACAACTTTAAATCTTCCTGTGAAAAATAATTTGAGAATAATTCCTGTAAAAGCCATTACCCAAACCATTGAAAAAATAAGCCAACCCGTTTCTCCGTTTAAACTGACCAATGTAAAAGGCGTGTAACTTCCTGCGATAAGAACATAAATAGCAGCATGGTCGAAAACTTTGAGCTTAAATCTCTTTTGAGGTTCTTTTGAAGCATGATAAAGTGTAGAAGCGAGGTATAATAAAATTAAACTCAACCCAAAAATTGGGAAACTTATCATCATCCAGATGTTGTCTTGTTGCACCGCCTTAATGATTAATAGAACCAAAGCGATGATGCTCAAGAAAATCCCGAAAGCATGAGACCAAATGTTTAATTTTTCTTCGGTAGGCGAATAGAATTGTATGTTCTTTTTTTTATCCATTTAGATCGATTTTAGGTAGGCATTCCAAGATTCTAATTTGTAGAGTTTTGCAGATTTTTCTACATTTTCAGCTTTATAAATTCCTCGACCTACTATCACGAAATCTGTATGTAAATTTTTGAAAACATGTTCCGGTGTATTGTACTGTTGGCCTTTGTCATCACCTTTGGAACTGATATTTACTCCAGGAGTAAAAAGTAAAACATTGGTAGGAACTTTATTTTGAGCCACACAACCGATAATGTTAGGATGCGTTTCTACTATTTTTAAAGCTTCTGCTCTATAATTTTGGTCAGTTAGTGCACCTTTTGAAGACATAGAAAGAATAGCAATTACCCCAGAATTCATGAAACAATCAATGCTTTGATAGCCTGCAATCACGTGAGAAGTAACCAAATCTGCCCAATGCGAAATTTTATACATTCCGCCTCTGTATTGTAATTCCTGAGTATTCCCGATGTCGCCGAATTTTCTATCTTCCATCAAAAGAAAATTATGCTTGGTTGCTAAATCTTTTAGAGGAAGAATGGTTTTATCACTGTCAAAATCAGAAATAATGTCAATATGTGTTTTCAGAGCTACAATGTGTGGACCAACTTTTTCTGCAAATTCTAGCAATTCTTTGGTCGTAGTAACATCTGCAGAAGCGATAAGGTTAGATTGTTTAGCAATCGCAATTTCTAAGATTTTTTTACCAACAGAATGTTCGCAATTTTCTAATTTTTGTTCGTAAGAAAGTCTTTTTTCTTCTTTGAATTCAATTTTATTTCCTGCGATAAATTCATTAATTCTTAGAACTTCTTCTTCCGTAAGATGGTCTACTTCTTTTAAAATTTCTACCACTTCAGAAATGCTGAAAAGCGTATGAACATGATAGCCTTTTTCTTGTAAAAGTTGTTTTCCACCTTGTTCACGGTCTAGAACCACTACAATATCAGAAACCTTTAACCCTTCATTTTCTACTTCGGCGATGGTTTCTACCAAAGATTTTCCAGAAGTGATTACATCTTCTACCAATAGACAGTTTTGTCCAGATTTATAAATACCTTCTATGAGTTTTTTGGTTCCATATTCTTTAGCTTCTTTTCTCTTGATAATCAAAGGAATATAACTTTCTAAAGACATAGCTGTTGCCATAGGCAATGCAGCGTAAGGAACACCACAAATCACATCAAAATTATCTAAAGGAAGCATTTCTAAAAGATAATTGGCCAAATGTTTTAAGATTTTTGGCTCAGAAGCGAGAGGTCTTAAATCTACATAGAATGGGCTTTCGATGCCGGATTTCAATGTAAATCTGCCGAATTTTATAATCCCAAGTTTATAACATTCTAAGAAGAATTCTTTTTTACTTTCCATTTTACTTTTTTACTTTTTACAAAGGTAAGATTTTTATAAGTACGAAGCGTAAAGTTAAAAGTACAAAATGTGAGTGATAGAGTAGTAGAATTATAGAATGAGAGAGTGCTTAAATTTAAAATAAATCTATCAAACCAAATTATAGATTTTGTTAATGAAAAATTGACCTATTTTCGGTACTTTTTTGCTATTTTTGGGAAATTCAATTTTTAAAAATTTAATCTTTTAGATATGAAAAAATTAGTTCAATGGGCTTTTGTAGCCATCGCTTTTTCTGCGGTTACTTCTTGTGTAGCGGTAGTGGGAAATACAGCGCAACCTGTAGTGAATGTAGAATCTACAGATTATGGCAAACCTTCTGATGTTACTGCAAATTCAGGTGCTTTCAAAATAAAAACACTGAAACATGGATATGATGCTTTTTCAAAATATGTAGATGCAAAAACCATGTACATTCACTTTTCTAAGCATTATGTTGGTTATTTGAACAACTTAAATAAAGCAGTTGAAGGAAAACCTCAAGCGAATATGACCATAGAAGAAGTCTTGAAAACGCTTGATAACAGCAATGCTGCATTAAGAAATAACGCGGGAGGTTACTATAATCACAATTTGTATTTTGAATTAATGACACCAAATTCTACTGGAAAACCAAGCGGAAAATTAGCAGATGCCATCAATAGAGATTTCGGCAGTTTCGAAAATTTCAAAAAGCAGTTTTCTGATGCAGGAGCGAAACAATTCGGTTCTGGTTGGGCTTGGTTGGTTACTGATGCTTCAGGAAAATTGAAAGTAGGAAGTACCGCAAATCAAGACAATCCTTTAATGCCGGGAATGTCTATTTCTGGAACTCCAGTTTTGGCAATGGACGTTTGGGAACACGCTTATTATTTGAAATATCAAAACAAAAGAGCAGATTATATAGAAGCTTTCTTTAACGTAATCGATTGGAATGTAGCTTCTGATTACTACGAAAAAGCAATGAAATAATAACTCATAAATTTTATATTTCTCGCTGATTTAACTGGTTTGGTAGATTTTATCTGCTTAATTTGCTAAATCTGCGAGATTTTTTTTAGAATTATTCTTCGGTTTCTTCTATGATTTCGGTTTTTAAAGATTTATTTTTAAAATAAAAATTATGATGAAAATCAAACGCCCAATCTGTTTCTGGTTTTGCAATCGTTCCGAAAAATTGAATCTTTTCATTATCAATTTCATTTAACCAATAACCATGGAAAACTGCAATTTTTTGAAAATTATTGTCAATGTAATTGTTGAAATCTTCTTTTCTAAATAAAGTGTCTAGAAGAGTTTTGTTGTCTTGTTTTATTTTCAGTGAAATTTCTGCATCTCTGTATTTATCCACCTGTTTTTTGCCTTCATTTTCAAATTCAGTGGTTACAAAACTATCTAAATAAGATTTGGTGATGCTAATTTCTATATTTTTATCAACGATTAAAGTATCAAATTTTTCCACTGTTTTTTCTTTCGGAAAGAATCTATCCGTAGAATTTTCACTTGTAATTATTGGTTTGTTGAATACTTCTATTTTTTCTTCTTGTTTTTTGGAGCAAGATAAAATGGCTAGAAGTAGAATTGGTAGACAAAAAGTGGTTTTCATTGGTTGATAATTTATCCAAATTTACAAAAAATCTTACCTTTACAGAAATTCAAAAAAATCAGCATGAAAAAATCATTTTCTTTGTTCTTTATTCTTTGCTCATTATTCTTTTTTAGTCAAATTTCAGAGCAAAAACTAGACGAACTCATCCAAAATACCATTAAAACTTTTGATGTTCCCGGAATGTCTGTTGGCGTTTTAAAAGACGGAAAAGTCATCTATTCTAAAGGTTTCGGAGTGCGTTCTCTTAACAATAATTTACCCATGACACCAGAAACTTTGGTGGGAATTGCTTCTAATTCTAAGGGTTTCACTTGCACTGCTTTAGCAATTTTAGCAGACGAAGGAAAACTGAATTGGGATGATAAAGTGACCAAATTTTTACCAGATTTCAAAATGTATGACGATTATGTGACGCAAGAGCTTACCATCAAAGATTTGGTGACACATAGAGCTGGTCTAGGTCTTGGACAAGGAGATTTAATGTTTTTTCCAGAAGGAGGAACCATGACTACAGAGCAATTATTGCACAGTGTTCGTTATTTGAAACCAGCGCATTCTTTCAGAAATACAATGGATTATAACAATGTGATGTTTATAGTAGCAGGTGAAATTATTCACAAAATTTCTGGCAAAACTTGGGCAGAATTCATCGAAGAAAAAATTATGAAACCGGTAGGAATGACAGCAAGTTTCGGTTCTTATAACCGTGCAAAATCTATAGAAAATAAAATTGATGCACATGCTCCAGTCAATGGAAAAGCAGTTGCAGTTCCTCACGATTGGAACGAAACAGCCAATGCAGCTGGTGGAATTTTGAGCAACATTACAGACATGACGACTTGGGCGAATTTCTTAATGAACGGTTTTGTCACCAAAGATGGAGTACGTTTGGTTTCTGAAAAAAATGCGAATCTTCTTTGGCAAATTCAACAACCCATTCCTATGGCTGCTAAAAATCCTTATGATACTAAATTTTACGGTTACGGTTTAGGTTGGTTTATTTCTGATGTAAAAGGTCACCGTCAGATTCAGCATACAGGTGGTTTAATCGGTACAGTTACGCAATTTACGTTAATTCCAGATTTGAATTTAGGAATTGTAGTGCTCACGAATCAACAACAAGGGGTGGCTTTTAACACGATTACCAATACGGTAAAAGATGCGTATTTAGGAATTGAAGACAGAAATTGGTTGAAAACCTATGCAGAAAGATACGCAAAAGGAAATGCTCAATATGACAAAGAAAAGGCTGAAACTTATGCTAAAGCATTTGCTTACCAAAAAGACAGAAGTGCAAAACTAGCTCCAGAACAATTTGTAGGGACGTATAGGGATGCTTGGTTTGGTGATGTGGTAATTTCTAAAGAAAAGAAAGGTTTTAGAATTATTTGTAAATCTTCAGAACGATTAAAAGGCGAAGTTTTGCCTTATTCTAAAGATACTTTCGTAATCAAATGGGATGATAGAAGTTATGATGCAGATGCTTTTTTAACCCTTAATTTCGATGAAAACGGAAAAGCAGTTTCTGCCAAAATGAAACCGATTTCAGATGTTACGGATTTCTCTTTTGACTTTGGAGATTTGGATTTGAAAAAAGTAGATTAGTTTTAAACCACAAAAGGCACAAAAGATTTTCTTTGTGTTTAAGAAATACAAAAGAGCAAAAAGTAAAAATCTTTTTGCTCTTTTTTTTGCATTTGAATTGCTTATTTTTAAACTTTTCTTTTGTCTCTTTTGACTTCGTCGAATCTTCGATTTGCAGTTAAAACTATTTTAAATACAAATCAAAATAATCCGTAACCTTTTGCATTAAATGCACTCTGTCTTTGCCAGAAACATTGTGAGGATGACCAGGGTAAACGAAATAATCTAACTGAACGCCTTTGTCAACTGCAGATTTCAGGAATTTTACAGAATGTTGCCAAACCACTACATCATCTTGCGCACCGTGAATCATGAGTAATTTTCCTTTCAAGTTTTGAACTTTGTCTAAAAGATTAGCTTTTGCGTAACCTTCAGGATTTTCTTTTGGCGTGTCCATGTAACGTTCTGTGTACATAATTTCGTATAGAGTCCAGTCGATTACAGGTCCACCTGCAACTCCCGCTTTAAAAACTTCAGGATATTTCAGCATAAAACTTGTGGTCATAAATCCACCGAAACTCCAACCGTGAATTCCCATTTTTTCAGCATTTACAAAAGGCAAAGATTTTAAATATTCTACACCTTTTAATTGGTCTTTCATTTCAGTTTCACCTAGGTTTCTGAAAACCGCCTGTTCAAACTGTGTTCCTCGGTTAGAAGAACCTCTTCCGTCCATCGTGAAGACAATGTAACCACGTTGCGCCATGTATTCATACCAAAGATTTCCAGAAGCTGGGAAGTTATTGGTAACCAATTGTAAATGAGGTCCATTGTATAAATAGACAATTACAGGATATTTTTTAGTTTTATCAAAATCAGTCGGCAAAATCAGTTTTCCATACAATGGCGTTCCGTCGTCTGCTTTCAGGGTGATATTCTGAATTTCAGGTCTTTGGAAATTTTTCAGTGGGTTTTCTGCTGTTAAAATATTTTTGGTTTGAAGCGATTGCGTATTGATAATATTGGCAATTCTTGGCGTAGAAGCATTGGAGAAAACATCATATAAATATGTTCCGTCTTTGCTCAAAATTCCGTTGTGAATTCCAGCGTCTTTGTCTAATCTGGTGATTTTACTTGTTTGCCAATTTACTTTGTACAAATGTTTTTCAAGTGGCGTTTCTTTAGTCGAAGAGAAATAAATTTCTTTTTTCTTTTCGTTAAAACCTAAAATTTCGTTTACTAACCAATCTCCTTTGGTAATTTGTTTTACCAAACCTTTGTCTATGTTGTACCAAAATAAATGATTATAACCCGTTCTTTGACTTTGCCAAATAAAATCTTTATTTGAGCCAGGTAAAAAGGTTAATGGATGCTGAGGTTCTACATATTTTTCATCTTTTTCTTCGAAGAGTGTTTTAACTAAATTTCCTGTTTCGGCATCATATTGATTCAGTTTCATGTGGTTTTGAGCTCTGTTCAGCACCGCCACGAAAATAGATTTAGAATCAGGGCTCCAAGTTACGCTGGTTAAATATTGCTCTTTGTCGCCTTCGATGTTTAAGAATTTTTTGGCTTGAGTTTTTACATCAAAAATTCCGATGGAAACTTCGTGAGATTTGTTCCCAGCCATCGGATATTTGATGTTGTGGTTTTCTGCAGGAGTTACGCTCCAATCGATGATTGGATAGTCTGTAACCATGCTTTGATCCATTCTGTAAAATGCAATTTTTTGAAAATTTGGCGCTGCAAAAATTCCTCCATCGATTCCGAATTCATTTCGGTGAACCGATTGTCCGTTGATGATATTTTCCTTTTGGTCATCTGTAATTTTCAAAGTCTTTCCATTGATGTTTGCAAAAAGATTATTTTTGATGGTGTAAATAATCGTTTGATTATCAGGAAGTAGTAGAGCATTTTCCGCATCTTCAGGAATAGAAGCGAATTCTGTTTTTTGCCAAGAATTCCCCGTTTTTTGAAGCCAAAAATATTTTCCTTTTTGAGAAAAATAAGCTTTAGAATTGTTCAAAAATTTCAGTGGAGAAAGTGCTTTCAGTTTTTGGTCTGCATTTAGATTTTGATTCACTTGATACAAAGAAACCAATGTATCTGACTTGTTGGTCGCAATATCTGTGATGAGATAAGCGTTTTTAACCATTTGAAGATAAGATTTGCCATCATTGCTGAAAGAAAAATCTCTGATGTTTTTCACGGCAAGATTGGTTCTAAGTCCTAAAACGGCGTCGTTCATGGTAAATTGCTGCGTTTGCGAAAAACCACAAACCGAAGCCAAAACCAATGTTCCTAATATTTTTTTAAAGTTCATAGATGTTGAAAAATTTTAACGTAAATGTATGTTAATTCATTAATTGCTAAAGAATTTTATAAATGTTCTTTGTATAAAATCGTGAGATTGTCTTTTTCTGATTTTTTGTTCCATTGATATTGATGCGTCCAATAAGCGATTTTGGTGGATAAAATTCCTAATCCCGCTCCGAAAATCACATCACTCCAATAATGTTTGTCGTGAGCAATTCTCAAAACGCCCACTCCAGTTGCTACAGAATATGCAACATACGGAACCCAACGATAATTTTCGCCATATTCCATAGAAAGCATTGTGGCGCCAGCAAAAACATTCGCAGTATGACCACTCGGAAAACCAAATTCATTGCTTCCGTCTGGACGAGGTTTTTTAATGGCTTTTTTCAAAAGATAAGTGCTCCCGAAAACAAGAATTTCAGATTTTGTCAAAATAGCAGTTCTGTTCCAGAAGTCGGTTTTAGGTTTCATTCCTGCCCATTCAAAAGCGTAAAGTGAAACGTGAGGCGCAAATTGAAGATAATCTTCGGGATAACCACCGAAAGCCAAGAAATTTTTGTTTTCTGTAACGCTGAAATCTCTATTTTCTGTAGTTAAAACGATGCTTCCTGCTGTCATTAAAGTAGCGGGAATAATGAGTTTTTTGGTTTCAAATTTTTGTTGTTCTGAGAAAATTAAACTGTCTTTCTTTTGCGAAAAAAGAAGATTTGTGGCTAATATGAAAAGGAAAATAACTTGTTTCATTTTTCTGTCGTTCCTACGGAACTTTTTTACATACTTTATAATTTTCTACAAACGTATCGTTCCTACGGAACTCATAATTATTTATGGGACAAAAATCCAAAAAAATGGTTTAATATTTTCAGACATTATACTTCATACTTCATACTTCTACCTTCTTCTTTTCCAAAAATTTATACGTTTCTATTTGACTGCGGAATGGTTTTTTATTGTTTTTGACATATTTATTGGTCAAATCTTCATCTAGAAATCTGGCTTTTACGTTGCCTTTCAATTGAAGTTCTAATAAATCTTTCAGTTCTTTTTTTAGATTTTTTTGATTCACTTTTACGGCAGCTTCTATTCTGTAATCTAGGTTTCGCGTCATCCAATCCGCAGAAGAAAGATAGACATCTTCACTGCCTTTATTGTAAAAATACATCACCCTAGAATGTTCTAAATATTCGTCTACAATACTGATGGCATGAATTTTTTTCTTGAAGTTTTTCTGCTCTACTGCACAGAAAATTCCACGAACAATCATTTTAATTTCCACACCAGCTTCCGCTGCTTCATAAAGTTTTTTAATCAAACCTTTATCAGAAAGTGAATTTACTTTTATTATCATTTCGGCTTTTCTGCCTGCTTTTGCTTCTTCTATTTCTTTGTCGATATGCCAAACAATTTTTTCTCGCATAAAATGTGGACAAACCAATAAATGATTACAAGATTTCAATGCTAAAACTGGGTCTATTTTTGGTTTTCTGAATACGTTAAAAACTTTATTAATATCTGCCATAATTGCTCTGTTAGAAGTCATGAGCAAATGGTCTACATAGATTTTAGCTGTTTTTTCGTTGAGGTTTCCGGTGCTTACAAATCCGTATTGAATGGTCTTGTTATTCACTCTTTTTTTGATTACACAGAGTTTTGCATGCACTTTTTTATTGGGTAATCCTACTAAAACTTTTACGCCCTCTTCTTCTAATCTTTCTTTCCATTCTAGATTGTTTTCTTCATCGAATCTGGCGCGTAATTCTAACATTACGGTGACTTCTTTTCCGTTTCTCACGGCATTAATCAGTGCGTTTACAATTTTGGAATTGCTGGCTAATCTATAAGCCGTGATTTGAATAGATTTTACATCAGGATCCATTGCAGCTTCTCTCAGCAAGTCAATAACAGGTGTAAAAGTGTGATAAGGAAAGGTAAGAAGCACATCTTTTTTTACGATAACATCTGTAATTCTGCCTTCGTGGTCGAATTCTGGATGCGTAAAAGAACTTCTCTCGATTGGTTTTTCATAATTTTTAAAAACATCTGGAAAATCCATAAAATGTCTGAAATTATGAATTTTTTGTCCCGGAATAATGCTGTCTCTTTTGGTAAGATTGAGTTTTTTGATGAGGAACTCTACTAAAGATTTATCCATGTCTTTGTCAAAAACAAAACGGGTAGGTTTTCCTTTTCTTCTGGATTTGATGCCTTTTTCAATTTTTTCTACAAAGCTGGTTCTGATGTCATTATCGAGGTCAAATTCTGCATCTTTGGTCACCTTGAAAGAGTTTGCTTTGAAATCATCATACCCGAAATAAGAGAAAATATGCGGTAAATTGAAAGCGATGACGTCTTCTAGAAGCATTATGTCAGTTTCCTCAGGATTTTCGGTGGGCAAAATGACAAATCTTCCATTCGCTTTCGCTGGAACTTCTATAATCGCGAATTTTGTACCAAATTTCCAATCTTTTCTGCGCATTGCAATGCCGAGATAAAGGCTTTTTTCTCGCAAATAGGGCAATTGAACATGGTCATGAAGCAGAATAGGAATGACGTTGCTTTCTACCTCTTCATCAAAATATTTTTTAACAAATTCCTTCTGTTTTTCGGTGAGTTTTTTAGGAGTTTTAATGAAAACTTTTTGCTCTGCCATTTCTTCTTGGATTTTGTCCCAAGTTTTTTCAAAATCTTCCTGTTGTTTGATGACAATTTTATTGATTTTGTCCAGAATTCTTTGAGGTTTGTCAAAAAACGTATCTACTGCAAGTTTATCTTTCAGTTCTAGTGCTCGTTTTAGTCCTGCAACTCGCACTCGGAAAAATTCATCTAAATTATTAGAAAAAATCCCTAAAAATCTAATTCTCAGGTGTAATGGAACGGTTTCGTCCATCGCTTCTTGCAAAACTCTTGCATTAAAACCTAACCAGGTAATGTCTCTAGGATTGAATTGTGGCATATCTGTAAAAAGTTTTATCCAAATATAATGATAAACATGGGAATAGAGAAGTGAAATGGAGAATTTAAAAGATGACAATTTTTAAGAAAATGTCAATTTGTCACAATTTTCTCAATGGTATAAAATTGGAGAAATCCAAGTCAAATTAGTTAAGTAAAAAATAAAATATAAATATTATGAGCAAAATTATCGGAATTGATTTAGGTACGACCAACTCTTGCGTTGCGGTAATGGAAGGTAAAGATCCTGTAGTTATCCCAAATGCAGAAGGTAAAAGAACCACACCATCTATTGTAGCATTTACAGAAGATGGAGAAAGAAAAGTAGGTGATCCTGCAAAAAGACAAGCAGTAACGAATCCTACTAAAACCGTTTATTCTATCAAGAGATTCATCGGAACACAATTTTCTAAAGATAAAGAAGAAATTTCTAGAGTTCCATATCCTGTTGTAGCAGGTCCTAATGATACTGTAAAAGTAAAAGTAGACGATAGAGAATATACAGCACAAGAAATTTCTGCAATGATTCTTCAAAAAATGAAGAAAACGGCTGAAGATTTCTTAGGTCAAGAAGTAACCAGAGCAGTAATTACGGTTCCTGCATACTTTAACGATGCACAGAGACAAGCTACCAAAGAAGCTGGTGAAATTGCAGGTCTTAAAGTAGAAAGAATCATCAACGAACCTACTGCTGCAGCTTTAGCTTACGGTTTAGATAAAGTAGGTAAAAAAGACCTAAATGTAGTTGTTTTCGACTGTGGAGGTGGTACTCATGACGTTTCTGTACTAGAAATGTACGAAGTAGATGGTAACGCATCTTTCGAAGTAAAAGCTACTGATGGTGATACTCACCTTGGTGGAGATGACTTTGATAACGTAATTATCGACTGGATGGCAGATGAATTCAAATCTGAAGAAGGTGTAGACCTTAAATCTGATGCTATTGCACTTCAACGTTTAAAAGAAGCTGCTGAAAAAGCAAAAATTGAATTGTCTTCTTCTACTCAAACTGAAATCAACTTACCATATATCACCGCTACTGCAACTGGTCCTAAACACTTAGTGAAAACATTGACCAGAGCTAAATTTGAGCAATTGGCACATGATTTAATTCAAAGAACCATTGAGCCATGTAAAACGGCTCTTAGAAATGCTGGAATGAGCACTTCTGATATTGACGAAATCATCTTAGTAGGAGGTTCTACTAGAATTCCTGCAATTCAAGAAGCGGTAGAAAAATTCTTTGGAAAAGCGCCTTCAAAAGGAGTAAATCCAGACGAAGTAGTAGCAATTGGTGCTGCAATTCAAGGGGGAGTTTTAACGGGTGATGTAAAAGACGTTCTTTTATTAGACGTAACTCCGCTTTCTTTAGGTATCGAAACAATGGGTTCAGTTTTCACTAAATTAATTGAAGCGAATACTACCATTCCTACTAAAAAATCTGAAGTTTTCTCTACAGCAAGTGATAATCAGCCTGCGGTAACCATCAGAGTAGGACAAGGGGAAAGACCAATGTTTAATGATAACAAAGAAATTGGTAGATTTGACTTAGTAGATATTCCACCTGCACCAAGAGGAGTTCCACAAATTGAGGTAACTTTTGACATCGATGCAAATGGTATTCTACACGTTTCTGCCAAAGACAAAGGAACTGGTAAAGAACAATCGATAAAAATCCAAGCATCTTCTGGACTTTCTGATGCAGAAATCGAAAGAATGAAAAAAGAAGCAGAAGAAAATGCAGCAGCAGATGCGAAGAGAAAAGAAGATGTAGAAACCATCAATAAAGCTGATGGAATGATTTTCCAAACAGAAAAACAATTAAAAGAATTTGGAGAAAAATTATCTGCTGATAAGAAAGCAGCAATCGAAGCAGCTCACGCAGAATTGAAAGTTGCTTATGAAACCAAAGATGCAGATGCGATTAAACCTAAGTTAGAAGCATTAGACGCAGCTTGGATGGCAGCTTCAGAAGAATTGTACAAAGCAACTCAAGAAGCACAACCGCAACCTGAACAAACACAAGGTAACGCTGGCGAAAATGTACAAGATGCAGATTTCGAAGAAGTGAAGTAAACTTCGTTTAAATATTAATATCAAATCCCAATCAGTAATGGTTGGGATTTTTTTGTTTTTATTTGGGCGGCATTTCCGTCTACAGCTCCCGCTTTTTTTCTGTCATAACGAGCATAATAAATCTGAAGAGCAGTAATTCTTTCAAAAGTTCTAGAAATTTGAAACCACTATGATACAGAAAAAAGAGCTCCGCTTTCGCCGGGCCGTGAAAAAATCTCCGTAAATTTCCCTATTTTCGCAGCATGATTTTCACAGAAGAAACCACGCTAGAACATCTTTGCATCAATTACGTAGGAAACCAAACGCATCAAGAAGCTTTGGTAACCACAGATTCAGAAGTTTTCATCACAGATGAGATGAAAGCATTGCTCAAAGATTATTTCCTTAAAAATTTTAAACCCGAAATCTTTTTCGAGTTTTTCCATAGTTCTAATATCGAGAATAACAAAGTGTTTACTTACGTTTCAGAGATTTTTGAACAACCAGAATTGTTAGAAAACCAATCCAAAAAATTGGCAAAACTGCTGTACGAACATTCTACCAATCCTAGAACCAAAGGTGGAGAATTTTATGTTTGCTTTTTCAAAGATTGCATCGTAAAAGGAGAAAGATATGACGCAGTCGGACTTTTTAAATCCGAAAACAAAGATACTTTCCTAAAAGTTTCTACCAAAAATGATGTCACACTGAGCGGAGTCGAAGTGTTTGAATTGGAGACTTTACAGGGAATCAATTTGAATAAAGTAGATAAAGGTTGCTTAATTTACAATACCAACAAAGAACAAGGCTATCTCATGTCTATTATTGATGGAACGAGTAGAGCCGAAACCAGTTATTGGATGGACGATTTCTTGCAGGTTCGTCAGCGTCAAGACGAATATTTTGAGACGCAAGAAACGCTTACGCTTTACAAAGAATACATCACGAAACAACTTCCGCAGGAATTTGAAATCACCAAAGCAGACCAAGCTGATTTCTTGAATAAATCGCTGAGTTTTTTCAAAGAAAAAGAAGAATTTAAGATGGAAGAATTCACGGGAGAAGTTTTGGGAGACCAAGAAGTCATTCAAAGTTTCAATGCCTTCAAAACCCAATACGAGGACGAAAGAGATTATGCTTTGTCAGATGAATTCGCCATCAATGATGCAGCAGTTAAGAAAAACGCTAGAATTTTTAAAAGCGTCATAAAACTAGACAAAAACTTCCATATTTACATTCACGGAGACCGAAAACTCATCCAGCAAGGACAAGACGAAAACGGAAAATATTATATGCTCTATTTCGAAGAAGAAAACTAAAAAAAAATATCTCGCTGATTTAGCAAATTTTAAAAAAATATTCATCAGTATAATAAGCTAAAGTTTAAAAAATAAAGGACAAAAAGTAAATTTTTGTCCTTTTGAATTTCTTATTTTCAATCTTTTCTTTTGTCTATTTTGCGGTTAATTAATTTTAAAAAACATCGGCTTAATCTGCTAAATCAGCGAGAGTTTAAAAAATAAAGGACAAAAATTTACTTTTTTGTCCTTTTGAACTTCTTATTTTCAATCTTTTCTTTTGTCTCTTTTGCGGTTAAATTAATTTTAGAAAACATCGGCTTAATCTGCAAAATCAGTGAGAAACAAAAAAACGCTCCAAATTTTTGGAGCGTTTTCATTTATTTCAATTCAGATTCATTTTCTTGAAACAAATCTGGAACTGACCAATATCTTTCGCCAGTGTCATAATTAAAGGTCAAAACTTTAGCGCCTTTTGGTAATTCTTGTAATTTCTTAGCAATTGCAGCAAGAGAAGCACCGGTAGAAATTCCTGCTAAAATTCCTTCTTGAGCAGCTAATTTTCTAGCAAAATCATAAGCTTCTGCTTTTTCTACCTGAATTACACCGTCTAGGATTTCAGAATTCAACACTTTTGGTACAAAACCAGCACCAATTCCTTGCAAAGGATGCGGACCAGGATTTCCACCGCTTAAAACTGGTGAATCTGTAGGTTCTACGGCATAACTTTTCAGATTCGGGAATTTTTCTTTGAAAACTTCTGTTACGCCTGTAATGTGACCGCCAGTTCCTACACCTGTAATCACATAGTCAAATCCTTCTGGGAAATCTGCCAAAATTTCTTGAGCAGTGGTATTTTTATGAACTTCTGGATTCGCATCATTTTCAAATTGCTGTGGAATCCATGAATTTTCAATCGTAGAAGCCAATTCATAGGCTTTTTTCACCGCTCCATTCGTTCCTAATTCTCTTGGAGTTAAAACAAATTCAGCGCCATAAGCAGACATGAGTTTTCTACGTTCTACAGACATAGATTCTGGCATTACCAACACTAATTTGTAACCTTTAACCGCGCAAACCATTGCTAAACCAACACCTGTGTTTCCCGAAGTAGGTTCTATAATCAGTGTGTCTTTATTAATTTTTCCTTCTTTTTCCGCCGTTTCTATCATCGCAAGAGCAATTCTGTCTTTGATGCTTCCACCAGGATTTTGACGTTCTAGTTTCATCCACACTTCTACATCACTCCCGAAAATCTTATTTAATTTTACCAATGGAGTGTTGCCTATCACTTCTAGTACATTGTTAACTTTCATATTTTTAAATTTTAAATATTATTAATTTGGGCAGCTTTACCGCCTTCCACTCCCGCTTTTTTAAAATTTTTTCCTTACTAACTCTCCTAAAGGAGAGAGCCAAAAAAAATTTTAAAAAGAGCTCCGTTCAAGTCGGGCTGCAAGTTTCGTTATCTTAATTAAATTCAGTTTTTACTTGTTTCAACCTTTACCTCTACCTTAGCCTCAACCTTTACCTTTACCTCAAATAAAGTAGTTAATCGGTTCATCACCCGGAAATTTATTTCTCACCGTCACTTGACCTTTATGAAAAACCACCGAATTTTTCGGTAGGCTGTCTGTAATCCAAACGTTTCCACCGATGATGCTGTTTTCGCCAATCACGGTTTCTCCTCCTAAAATGGTAGCATTCGCATAAATAACTACACTGTTTTCTATGGTAGGATGTCTCTTGGTATTGGCAATTTCTTTAGAAACAGAAAGCGCTCCCAAGGTAACACCCTGATAAATTTTGACACCATTTCCAATTTCTGAGGTTTCACCTATTACAATTCCCGTACCATGATCGATGAAGAATGGCGAACCAATGGTAGCACCCGGATGAATGTCTATTCCTGTTTTGCTGTGTGCTAATTCTGTCCAAATTCTAGGAATCAACGGAATTTTTTCCAGTTGCAATTCGTGAGCTAATCGGTAAATTGCAATCGCATAAAAACCGGGATAAGAAAAAGTGACTTCTTCTACAGAGGTTGCAGCTGGGTCATTTTCTAGGGCAAAAGCAGCGTCTTTTTCTAAAGTTTTATAGATTTCTGGGAATTTGGTAAAAAAATACTCTCCACATGCTGTGGCTTTTTCTTTGTCATCAAAAACAGAATACAGAATCTTGATAAAATCTATTTTAAATTGTTGTAATCTATTGGCGATTTCATCTTCTGAAGCACATCTTTGAAGTTCTAGAAAAAACACGAATCTGAAAAAATCATCGATAAAGGTTTCAATTTTCTTTTTGTCTAAATCATATTTTCTATTAGAATATCCGTCTTGTAAATGCTTCAAAAAATTTTCCATCCTTCAAAATTTAAAACAAAGGTAAGCAATGTCTCTGTTTTTGTCCTTGATTTATGGTAATTTTTACATCTATTTACACGATTGAAAAATTTTAAAATTAGGATGTAATTCATATCAAGAAAATTGTCTAATCCTCAAATAATCATTAAATTTGAGCAACTTAATTTTAAACTTTAAAAAAATAAAAAAAATGAAAGTAACTGTAGTTGGAGCAGGAGCTGTAGGTGCATCTTGCGCAGAATATATTGCTATGAAAAACTTCTGTTCAGAAGTAGTTTTAGTAGATATTAAAGAAGGTTTTGCTGAAGGTAAAGCAATGGATTTAATGCAAACTGCTTCTTTGAATGGTTTTGATACTAAAATTACGGGAACAACTGGTGATTATAGTAAAACTGCCGGTTCAGATGTAGCGGTAATCACTTCTGGTATTCCTAGAAAACCAGGAATGACTAGAGAAGAGTTAATCGGTATTAATGCAGGAATTGTAAAAGATGTAACGGCTAACTTAGTAAAACATTCTCCTAATGTAACCATTATCGTGGTTTCTAACCCAATGGATACTATGGCTTACCTAGTTCACAAAACTTCTGGTTTACCAAAACATAAAATCATTGGAATGGGAGGTGCTCTAGATTCTGCAAGATTTAAATACAGATTGGCAGAAGCTTTAGAAGCTCCAATTTCTGATGTAGACGGAATGGTAATTGCAGCACACTCAGATACTGGTATGCTTCCATTATTATCTAAAGCAACTAGAAATGGTGTTCCTGTAACTTCTTTCTTATCTGAAGAGCAACAAGCGTATGTAGTAGAAGAAACTAAAGTAGGAGGTGCTACATTAACTAAATTATTAGGAACTTCAGCTTGGTATGCACCAGGTGCAGCAGTTTCTGTAATGGTTCAGGCAATTGCTTGTGACCAAAAGAAAATGATTCCTTGTTCACTTATGTTAGACGGAGAATATGGACAATCTGACATTTGTTTAGGTGTTCCTGCGATTATCGGTAAAAATGGAGTAGAAAAAATCGTAGAAATCGAATTAACTGAAGCAGAAAAAGAAAAATTTGCAACTGCAGCAGCAGCAGTAAGAGAAGTAAATGGAGATTTAAAATTCTAAAAAAACTCCTTTTTTTGAAATAAATTAAACGCATCTTTTAGGTGCGTTTTTTTGTGAAGTCAAACGGTTTAATTTTTAATGTAAAATTAAACTTTAGCTACAATAAAAACCTTTAAATTTGCCTAAATTAAAATTTCTAGAAAAATGCTTAGAAAAATTAGCACTCTTGCATTGGTAACATTGGCTTTGTTATCTGTAGATGCACAAAAAAATAAAAATACTCAATTCAATGATGGTGTGGAAAGACCAAAATTGGTGGTAGGAATTGTAGTAGACCAAATGCGTTGGGATTTCTTATATAAATATCAAGCAAAATACGGAAACGGTGGCTTCAAAAGATTATTAAATGAAGGCTACAGTTTTAATAATGTGATGATTGATTATATTCCTACGGTTACTGCATTAGGTCATACTTCTATTTATACAGGTTCTGTTCCATCGATTCATGGAATTGCGGGAAACGACTGGACGGATAAAGAAACAGGTAAAAATGTTTACTGTACTACAGATGAAACGGTAAATGCTGTAGGAACAGAAGCTAAAAAAATAGGTCAGCATTCTCCTAGAAATCTTTGGAGTACTACCATTACAGACCAGTTAGGAATTGCAACCAATTTCCGTTCAAAAGTAGTTGGCGTTTCTTTGAAAGACAGAGCTTCTATTTTACCAGCAGGTCATAATCCAACTGCAGCTTTTTGGTTTGATGAAACCACGGGGAATTTCATCACTTCTGATTACTATTTGAAAGAATTACCACAGTGGTTGAATGAATTTAACAAAGAAGAAAACGGTAAAAAATTAGTTTCAAAAGGCTGGAAAACATTACTTCCTATCTCAGAATATTTTGAAAGTACAGATGATAATGTTGCATGGGAAAGCCTTTTAGGAAGCGCTAAAACACCTACTTTTCCTTATGAAAATTTAGCGAAAGATTATGATGCAAAAAAAGGAGTGATTAGAACAACTCCTTTTGGAAATTCTTTAACCCTAAAAATGGCTGAAGCTTCTATCAATGGATATGGAATGGGTGAAGACCAAATTACAGATTTCTTAGCAATAAATATTGCTTCTACAGATTATGTAGGTCATGCTTTTGGCCCAAATTCTATAGAAATAGAAGATACTTATTTAAGATTAGACAGAGATTTAGAAGCATTTTTTCAACAGTTAGATAAAAAAGTAGGAAAAGGAAACTACTTGGTATTTTTGTCTGCAGATCATGGTGCTGCACATTCAGAAGGTTATATGCAAGCCAATAAAATGGCAACAGGTTTCTTTGGTGAAGGTTTAGAAAAAACACTTAATGATGAACTTGAAAAAAAATATGCTGGAAGTAAATTGATTTTAGGAATTGATAATTACCAAGTTTATCTTAACCAAAATGTTATCAAGGAAAAAGGATTAGAAACAGATGAGGTAAAGAAAACCATTCTTGGTTTGCTGAATAAAGATAAAAGAGTATTGTACGCTGTAGATTTAGAAGAAGTAGCAGAAGCAGCAATTCCAGAACCAATTAAAACCAGAATTATTAATGGTTATAACTGGCAAAGAAGTGGTGATATTCAAATCATTACGCATGACAGCATGTTGCCGACTTATGCTAAAAGAGGAACTACTCATAGCGTTTGGAATTCATACGATGCTCACATTCCATTAATTTTTATGGGTTGGAAAGTTAAAAACGGACAAAGTGCAAAACCATATCACATGACAGATATTGCGCCAACTCTAGCTCAAATGCTGAAAGTTGAAAATCCAAGTGGGAACATAGGAAATCCTATTACAGAAGTTTTAGAAAAATAATAGATTTTCATCTAATACTATATTATAAAATCGGGAAGACTTCCCGATTTTTTTGTTTTAAAATATGAAAAACCTACGGCGCGAGCAAAGCTCGCGCCGTAGGTTTTTAGACAATAATATTAAAGTTAAAAATATTTTTACTTTTTCACAGGCGGATAATTGGCCATAATTTCTGCTACAATCGCTGGAATTTGTTTTTGTTTAGATTTAGGAGAATCTACATTGATTCCGCTTCCTACACCTTGCCAAACCAATTTTCCAGTTTTAGCATCTACGATGTCTATTACTAAACTTCCTCTGTTGTAATCGGTAGTCCAAGCTCTGCTCATTCCAACTCCCCAACCAAAAGGTCTTCCCCAACCATACATTCCGAAACTAGGTTCAATTCTCGTATCTTCTACTTTTTTATGAGAAGCTTTTAAGTTTACAACTAAATCGGGAGTTTGAGATGCTGATAAACCTTTCATTTGTAGGTTTTTAGCTACTTCGTTTAAAACACGGTCTTTGTCTAAATCATTCAGTTTTAAATCATCTACTCTAAACTGATACGTTTTATAAGAACTAAAATTGGCAGTTTCAGCATAATCCGTTCTCACATTAAATGGTGAACAAGACGTAACAAAAAGTGCTGCTGAAGCCAACAAAAGGAAAAAATATTTCTTCATTTTTTATGATTTATGTGGTTTTTTCTCAATTTTTTTAAAAGAATCAGTCTTTTTATCATAACCATAAGGGCAATGTTTACAACCACTTTTACAGCAATAACCGCGTTTTAAGTGGTATCTTTCGGTGAAAACTTTGTAGCCTAATTCATTATAATAAAAATCTTCGCCTTCTACTAATTCTTTATCAAATTTCATTCCATAAAATTACAAAAAATTCAATCATATTTTTAAATCATTGTGATAATTGCTCCTTTTAACTTTTCATATCTTTGTTCTATGATTATTTTGAGTTTACGCCTTCTCCGAAAGACTAGAATCAACGGAATTACCATTTTTCCGTTCATTTTTCTTCGTGAATCAGCGTTTAAGGAAAATAAAATACTCATTAATCACGAAAAAATACACATTCGTCAGCAATTAGAACTCCTTATTATTTTCTTTTATTTGTGGTATGTAGTAGAATATTACTATTGGTATTTGAAGTTAAAAGACAAACATTTGGCTTACCGAAATATCAGTTTCGAAAGAGAAGCTTACGCTATGGAAGAAGATTTAAACTACCTCGAAACCAGAAAAATTTGGAGTTTTTGGAAGTACAGAGTGTGAATAGGACATGACTAATTCATTCACATTTTAATTTTAAAACGCAAAGGTTTTTAATTATTTATTTAATTATTATAGTGAGCTAAGTCAACGAATAAATTCGTTTTTAAGCGTTCGCTTCATCAATTCGCTAGCGAATTCAATCTTTGCTTTCTTAAATTTTAGTTCCTTATTAATGTAACTTTGCGTTTCAAAATCGTAAATAGTTAATTGTCTCTTGATTTTTTCTTTTTACTGCTTTATTTAAATTTGTATTATGAATTTACCCAAACATAAAATTCCAATTGTAGAAATTTCTCTCGGAAAAAAAGTAAGACTTTTCATCAAAAGAGAAGACCTTACTCATCCCGAAATTTCTGGAAATAAATATTGGAAAATGTTTTACAATGTCAAAAAATATTTAGAAAAAGAAGTTTCAAAAAGAAAAATCATTACTTTCGGAGGTGCCTTTTCTAATCATATTGCGGCAGCTGCAGCTTTGGGAAAAGAATTTGGCATCGAAACTCTAGGAATTATCAGAGGAGACGAATTAGAAAATACTTGGCAAGAAAATCCTACACTTTCTTTAGCTTACAAAAACGGAATGACTTTCAGATTTGTAACTAGAGAAACTTATAGAGATAAGGAAACTTTGATGAAAGACCTTCAGGAAGAATTCCCCGAAAGTTTGGTAGTTCCAGAAGGAGGAACCAATGAAAATGCGGTGGAAGGAATTCAGTTTATGCTCAATGAAGAAACTCAAGATTTTGACTATCTTTGCAGCGCTATAGGAACAGGAGGAACCCTTTCTGGAATTTCTAAATTTGCTAAAGAACATCAAAAAGTGTTAGGTTTCAAAGCAGTGAAAGATGAATCTTTAGAAAAAAGGATTTTAAATTTTTCTAAAAGACAAAATTTCACCATTTTTGATGCATCAGATGGTGGTTTTGGCAAAATAACAGACGAAAATATTCGTTTTATAAATAAATTTTATCAAGATTTTGGCATTATTTTAGAGCCTGTTTACACTGGGAAAATGCTCAGGAAGATTTTTGAACTCATAGAAGAAGATTACTTCCCAGAAAATAGCAAGATTTTAGCTTTTCATACAGGAGGTTTGCAAGGAATAAAAGGCGCAAACGAAATGTTGAAAAAGAAAAACAGAAATTTAATAAAAGTTTTATAAATATTGAGTTCCGTAGGAACGAAAGGTTTGTAGAAAAAACATCATTATCAATAGGAAGTTCCGTAGGAACGACACATAAATATGAAGAAACTCATTTTAATATTTTCAATTGCCTTGTTTTCAAATATTCAAGCCCAAACTTGGAAGACCGAAGACCAATACATTCAGCGATTTGCACAATATGCAGTAGAAGAAATGGAATTGTACAATATTCCCGCTTCTATTACTTTGGCACAAGGACTTTTAGAAACAGGTGGTGGTCAGTCTAGATTGGCACAAGAAGGCAAAAATCACTTCGGTATTAAGTGTAAAGAAAACTGGACGGGCAAAACTATGAGCCATACTGATGACGCACCAAATGAATGTTTCCGTGTGTATGAAGATCCTAGAGAATCTTACAGAGACCATTCTTTGTTTTTGGTAAATCGTCCTTTTTACAAAAATTTATTTCAACTTGACCCAAAAGATTATAACGCTTGGGCTCATGGTTTGAAAAAAGCTGGTTATGCGACCAATCCTAGATACGCTTATATTTTGATTGATAAAATTCAGAAATATAAACTTTTTGAATTTGACTATATCAAAAAAGAACAAGTCACCGAAAAACTTTTGGCTTTGTATCCTGATTTGGCGAATGATAAAGAATTTTTAGCTAAAAATTTGCCAACTCCTAAAAAAGAAGAGGCTCCAAAAGTGGTAATCGATGCTCCAGAACCTAAAAAATTGACTAAAGAAGAAGTTTTATTATCTGTTCTGATGAAAGCACATCCTAATGAAGCTTTGAGATATATTGTAATTCCAATGGAACCAGATTATGACGATGCTTCGGAAGTAAACTTACAAGATATTTCTAAAAAATATGGCGTTTCTACTTCTAAATTAATGAAATGGAACGAGCTTTCTTCTCAAACTTTAAAAGAAGGACAAATTCTCTTCCTCGAAAAGAAAAATTCTAGCGGAAGTGTAGAAACTTATAGAGCCGAAAAAGGAGATAATATGTATTCTATCGCTCAGAAATTTGCAATAAGACTTGATAAACTTTATAACAAAAACCGCATGGAATATGGAGATAAAGTAAAAGAAGGTCAATTAATTTATCTTAAAAATAGAAAACCTAGATAAAATTTTTTGTAAAGAATTTTGCGTGAGCGATTGAAGTGAAAATCCCGCAACCGCTGAAAGCGAGTGAGGAATTGTAACGAAAAGCGCGACCTGAAATAAAAATTTTTGTCATTCTGAATGGAATGAAGAATCTGAAATTTTTATGAAGGACACGCCCAAAACATTAAAAAAATAAATTCAAAATTATGTTATATCAAAGAAGTTCGGCTTTATTTGAAGAGGCTTACAAATATATTCCAGGAGGTGTTAATTCGCCAGTTCGTGCATTTAAATCAGTAGGAGGAGTTCCTATTTTTATGAAATCTGCGAAAGGTGCTTATTTAACAGATGCTGATGACAGAACTTATGTAGATTACATCAATTCTTGGGGACCCGCAATTGTAGGTCACGCTCATGATGAGGTAGTAGAAGCGGTAAAATTACAAGCAGAAAAAGGCTTTTCTTTTGGTGCGCCTACAGAATTAGAAACCGAAATTGCAAAATTTATCATCGAAAATGTTCCGAATATTGACCAAATCAGAATGGTTTCTTCGGGAACGGAAGCTTGTATGAGCGCCATCAGATTAGCAAGAGGTTACACAGGAAGAGAAAAAATCATCAAATTTGAAGGTTGCTATCACGGTCATTCAGATTCATTTTTGATTAAAGCAGGAAGTGGAGCGGCAACTTTTGGGAACCCAAATTCACCGGGAGTAACTTCAGGAACTGCAAAAGATACACTTTTAGCAAAATACAATGATATAGAACAAGTAGAGGATTTATTCCGTCATAATCAAGGAGAAATTGCTGCGATTATTGTAGAACCAGTTGCAGGAAACATGGGTTGCGTTTTGCCAGAAAATAATTTTCTTCAAAATTTAAGAAAAGTTTGTGATGAAAACGGCGCTTTATTGATTTTTGATGAAGTGATGACAGGTTTCAGATTGGCTTTTGGTGGAGCACAAGAATTGTACAATGTAAAAGCAGATATCGTAACTTACGGAAAAGTAATTGGCGGTGGAATGCCAGTTGGTGCTTTTGCGGCAAGAAACGAAATTATGAATAAACTTTCGCCAAGAGGAGATGTGTATCAAGCGGGAACTTTAAGCGGAAATCCACTCGCAATGAGAGCAGGTCTTACAACGCTTCAACTCATCAAAAACAATCCTAATTTCTACGAAAAACTCAATAAAACTACAGAAACGCTAGATTTTGAAATTGGCAGAATTCTCAATGCAAAAGGAATTGCCCATAAAATCAATAGAAAAGGAAGTATGATGAGCATTTTCTTCCATACCAATAGAGTTTCTAATTTTGAGGAAGCTGCAGATTCTAACCATTCATTGTTCAATAATTTTTTCCATCAATTGTTGGCTCAGGGAATTTATCTTCCGCCAAGTGGTTACGAAACGTGGTTTATCTCTGATTCTATTAACGAAGCGGAAATTGATAAAACGCTTGAAGCCGTTAGAAATTTTGATTATTCTGATAAAGTAGAAGACTAAAATAAAATCCCTCAAATTTTTGAGGGATTTCTCTTAATATTCTTAATACCTTAATTGAAAACTTAATGGTAAAATATTTTTTTTCTCGCAGATTAAGCAGATCAAGCAGATTTTTTTAATTATAAACTAAATCAGCGCAATCAGCGAGAGATTTATAATTCCAAGCCTAAAATTTTCGCTTCTTTAATCACGAAATTTCTTGCTTCGTCTTTATCATTCGCAATTTCGCCTTCTAAAATCGCTTCTTTTACTTTTTCTTTTAAAATCCCTATTTCTCTGCCAGGTTTTAAGTTGAAAAGTTCCATTATTTCTTCTCCAGAAATCGGCGGTTGAAAATTTCTAACGTGGTCTTTTTCTTCCACTTCTTTGATTTTCTTCGCCACATATTCAAAATTTTTCTTGAATTTTTCTTGTTTTGAAGCGTTTTTCGTAGTGATATCTGCTTTACAAAGCGTGAACAAATCTTCTAAATCTTCACCTGCGTCAAAAAGCAATCTTCTCAAGGCAGAATCAGAAGTTCCATCATCAATCAAAGCAATCGGTCTAGATGAAAGTTTTACCATTTTTTGAACATATTTCATATCATGTCCTAATGGTAATTTCAATCTCGTGAAAAGGGTTTTCACCATTTTAGAACCTAGAAATTCGTGTCCGTGGAAAGTCCAGCCTATTTTTTCAACAAATTTTTTAGTCGGAGCTTTTCCGATGTCGTGCAATAAAGCAGCCCATCTTAACCAAAGATTATCAGTGTTTTTAGAGATATTGTCCACAACTTCCAAAGTATGCCAAAAATTATCTTTGTGCGTTTGTCCTTCTACTTCTTCAATGCCTCTTAAAGCCGTCAATTCAGGAATAATTTTTTCTAAAAGCGTAGTCTCTTCCATCAATTTTAAACCAACCGAAGGTTTTTCGCTCAACATAATTTTGTTGAATTCTACCATAATCCTTTCCATCGAAACGATTTTGATGCGTTCCGCTTCTTGTTTGATGGCTTCTAGAGAATTTTTCTCAATTTCAAAATGTAAAACCGATGCAAATCTGATAGCTCTCATCATTCTGAGCGGATCATCAGAATAGGTTTGAGCTGGTTCTAAAGGCGTTTTCAGAATTTTGTTCTGCATATCTTCTCTTCCGTTGAAAGGATCAATCAGTTCCCCGAAATTTTCAGCATTCAGAGAAATTGCGAGAGCATTTACGGTGAAATCTCTGCGTTTTTGGTCGTCTTCTAAAGTTCCAGTTTCTACCGCTGGTTTTCTAGAATCTTCGGAATAACTTTCTTTTCTGGCGCCCACAAATTCCAAATCCAAGTCTTGGTATTTAATCATTGCGGTTCCATACGTTTTGAACACAGAAACTTTCAAGTCTCCGAGTTCTTTTCCTACCGCTTTTGCGAGTTCTATTCCGCTTTGTTCGGTTACAAAATCAATGTCTGTTGGTGCTTTTCTTTGCATCAACAAATCACGAACGTAACCGCCAACAATATAAACCGTTTGGTTATTTTCTTGGGCGACTTTAGAAATGATTTTAAAAAATTTGAAATTTTTATTTTGGGTTAAATTGATTTTCATTTTTGTATAAAAACTCTCGCAGATTGAGCCGATTTTGCAGGTTTAATCTGCGGTTTCTGCTAAATCTGCGAGAAATTAATTTTTTGCAAAGATAAGATTAAAACACAGAGACACCAAGAAAAACACAGAGAACACAAAGTAGTTGTTCTGTGTTCTCTATTTAACCTCAGTTTCGCTGTGGTAATACTACTCGCGAAGTACTTTCACTCTTCCGTCGTTCCAAATTTTAATAACAGAAGAACCAGAATATTTTGAAACAGATTCCCTATTTTCTTCTACGGCGTAATCTACCGCATCAATCAGTTCTTGCGAAATGTCTGAGAATTTCAAAGGTGATTTGTCTCCGCTAAAATTGGCAGAAGTAGAAACCAAAGGTTTATTGAGTTTAGAAATCAATTTTTTACAAAAATCATCTTTCACCAATCTAATGCCTATGCTTCCGTCTTCTGCTAAGATTTCTTTCGGTAGATTTTTAGGATTTTCATAAACGATGGTGACAGGTTTTTCAGACAAATCAATAATTTGCCAAGCCATTTCTGGAACATCTACCAAATCTTGTAATCTGCGTTCGTTTTCCACCAAAATAATCATGGATTTGGTTTTCTCACGCTTTTTGATTTCAAAAATTTTGTTGATGGCTTCTACGTTGGTTGCGTCACAACCAATTCCCCAAATTGTGTCCGTTGGATAGAGGATTACACCGCCGTTTTTTAATATTTCTAGTGCTTTTTCCATTTTTTAATTTTTATTTCCCACAGATTTCACGGATTATACAGATTTAAATTCTTTTGTGAATATCTGTGTAATCAGTGGGAGAAAATTCATTTCAAATTAGGCAAATATCTTTCCTCAATTATTTTTAAATGATGGAAATTATGTCCCACGATTAATCTTCCGATGGTTTCTACAGAAATTTCGTTTCCATTAGCTTTTCCAATGTTGGTAAGTGCTGCATTTTGTAAATTTTCGAAGAAAATGATAGACGTTTGTCTCACAATTCTGAACTCTTCTAACAAACTTACCAAAGTTCTATCGTTAGCAAAAGAATTCGCCACGAAGAAATCTTCATCAAAACCAGATAATTCGGTTTGGTCTTTTCTGGCAAAACGAAGTGCTCTGTATTGGAAAATCTTTTCGGTGTCTATTAAATGAAGAAGTAATTCCTTGAGCGTCCATTTTCCTTCTGCATATGCAAAAAGTGATTTTTCGTTGTTTAAACCAGAAAAAATCTGAATCGTTTCTGCCCCAGAATTAATCATTTCTTCCAACCAATTATCAGATGGAATTTGGTCTAAATATCTTTGAATATATTTTTGAAATTCAGTCATAACTAAGTTTTAATAGGTTAAGATGGATTGGTCCATTCGTAAAAATTGGCGTGATTATAATGCTCAAAACCACAACTTGGATAAAGTTGGTTACCAATTTCATTGGTTTTATCTGTTTCTAAAAGAATTCCGCAAGCTTTTGTAGCGATGCACAATTCTTTTGCTTTTTCAATTAATGCTTTAGAATGACCTTTTCCTCTGTGATTTTCGTTGACGAATAAATCATTCAAAAGCCAATATCTTTTCATTCTTGTAGAAGAAAACAATGGGTATAATTGAGTAAAACCAGTCAAAATTCCGTTTTCTTCAGCTACGAAAATTTCAGAATCTTGGTTTTCTAATCTTTCTTTTAGAAAATTTTCAGCACCATCCATATCGCTTTCCTTGTGATAAAAACTTCTGTATTGGTCAAATAAATTTGACAGTTGAGGTAAATCTTCTAAGGTGGCTTTTCTCGTCAACATAGATATTAGTTAAAAGCTTGTTCTAAATCTGCAATTAAATCTTCGGCGTCTTCGATACCACAACTTAATCTTACTAAATCATCAGTAATTCCCAATTCTGCACGTTTTTCTGCAGGAATAGAAGCGTGAGTCATCAATGCAGGATGATTGGCCAAAGATTCTACACCGCCCAAACTTTCTGCCAATGTGAAGACTTTCAGATTTTCTAAAAATTTGATAGAATCTTCTTTTTTACCAGATTTAAAGGTGAAAGAAATCATTCCGCCAAAAGTTTTCATTTGTTTTTTTGCCAATTCTAACTGAGGATTGCTCGCTAAATTAGGATAAAAGACTTTGTCCACTTTTGGATGATTTTGTAAATATTCAGCAATTTTTTGTCCGTTTTCAGAATGTCTTTGAACTCTTAAAGCCAAAGTTTTAATTCCTCTCAAAACCAAATAAGAGTCGTGAGGTCCTAAAATTCCGCCACTTGCAAACTGAATGAAGTGTAATTTTTCTCCTAATTCTGGAGTTTTGGCAATTAAAGCTCCTGCAATGACATCAGAATGTCCACCCAAATATTTGGTAGCAGAGTGCATCACAATATCAGCACCTAAATCTAAAGGCGTCTGAATATAAGGTGTTGCAAAAGTGTTATCCACCGCTAAAAGAATGTCTTTTCCTTTGATGAGTTCCGCAACTTTTTGAATGTCAACTAATTTCATTAAAGGATTGGTTGGGGTTTCCAGCCAAACCAATTTGGTTTTTTCGTTGATGAGTGGAAGAATATTTTCAGGATTTTCAAGATTTACAAAGTGAAATTTCAGTTGATATTTCTCAAAAAGTCTGGTAAACATTCTGTAGCTTCCGCCGTATAAATCGTCTACAGCGATGATTTCGTCTCCAGGGTTTAATAATTTCAAAACACAATCAATCGCAGCTAAACCAGAACCGAAAGCCAAACCTCGAGCTCCGTTTTCTATGGAAGCCAAAGCGTCTTCTAACGCTTGTCTTGTGGGATTTGCGGCTCTAGAATATTCATAACCTGAATGCTGACCAGGTGAAGATTGTGCAAAGGTAGAGGTGAGGAATACAGGAACATTTACAGAACCTGTTACTTTTTCGTGGTGTTGACCACCGTGTATTACTTTGGTATTGAATTTCATATCTTTTTGCTTTCTGCTTTCAGCAATCTGCTTTCGGCGAACAAAATGCTGTATTTTTAAAAAAAAATGCTGATTGCCGACTGCCGAAAGCCGACTGCTATTTATTTTATCTTACTCATAAAAGCGAAATCTTCCGCAAATTCTTGAATTTTTTCTGCTACATCATCTTCGCCAGTTGCTCTTTGGTAGGTGTGCCCTAGAGAAACAAAAATCTGATGTAGGAACATTTTCATTTGATCTACAGGCATATCTTTAGTCCATAAATCGATACGTAATGCTTCCATTGCCTTTTCATCCCAAACTGAAATCATGGTGGCTTTGGTTTCTTGATTTTCTACACCACCATCTTGAGCATTCCAAGTCATTTTTTCTGGAACGTGATTTTCGTCTAATTCTACGTTGATTGTTATCTGTGTTTGTCTCATTTTTGTAACGTTGTAAAGTTGTAAAGTTGAAATCTAAAAAAAGCGATTTTACAACTTTACAAATCTTCGATTTTACGAATTAATTTTTAGGTTTATAATTACTATTGTTAAATATTTCTGTTGCGGGTAAATGCAAGAATTTTTGCAAAGTTACCTCAGGATTTTTTTCTAAATATTGTCTGCATATTTGCCAACCGATAAAAGCGCCCACTCTTGGGGAAGATTTTGGGTCAATTTCGGTGTAAAATTTAGAAAAAGGAGCTTTTGCTAAAAATCTTTCGTCTAATCTATTGTCATCGCTGAAAAGCAAGTCGTTTTCTACGAAATAATTCCAAATATTTTCTTCATTAGAAATCGCCCAAGATTGTTGGTCTTTAGAATAATGCATTTTATATTGATCCAATGTTTCAGGAAGAAAAGCGTCTTGGAGAATCATTAACTTTCCAAAATTGATGATTTTATCCAAAAATTTATTGTGGTCTGGAGTTGCAGGAACATAATCTGCAGCGATGGTTTCTGCTACTTTTGGCAAAACATTTTGAGGTGTCATTTCTTTTCTCATGTAAACATCTATTCCTTCATAAAATTCTGATTTTTCGCCTAAAAATGCAGATAAATCTATGAACAGTACACCTTCATTTGGAACATATAAAATAGGTTCTTCATACAATTCCGTAGCCGAAGAGAACACGTAAACTTGTGGGTTTTGAAATTCAGGGAAATAGTATTTTATGTGTGCAAAAAGTGTAGCCAATTGTTTTTCTAAATTCGCCAGATTATTTTTATTTAGAGCATCTTTATAGACTTTTTTTTCGATGGCATCTGCACGTTTTTTCTCATAAGTAGCATCTGGAACTTGTGGCGCTAAGAAAAAACCAAAATCTTTCTTGAAATTCTGAAACGGAATTTTATCATTATAAAAAGCTGCAGAAATATCAGTAATTTTTACTGGTTCTGCGTTTTTAATTTCTATATTCCAACGATTTTCTGCCTCTTTATTACAAGAAAAAAGAAGTAGGGAAAAGCTGCAAAGAAGAGTGTATACAATATATTTTTTCATGGGTTAAAACATTTGACCAAACTAATCTGTGAGTTCGGCAAAAATTTAATTATTTTTACAAAAAATTAGTTTCGCAAAAATACAATAAAATGCAATCAGAAAAAATAATTGAAAGAATAGTTTCTTGGCTGAAAGATTATGCCGAAAAAGCTGGAGTAAAAGGTTATGTAATCGGAGTTTCTGGTGGAGTAGATTCTGGTGTGGTTTCTACACTTTGCGCCATGACTGGATTGAAAGTTTTGGCAATAGAAATGCCAATTCGTCAACAAAAAGATCAAGCTTCTCGTGCTTTAGAGCATATAGAATTTCTGAAAAATAAATTTCCAAATGTGGAAGGTTTTTCGGTAGACTTAAATGAACCTTTCGAAGCGTTATACAAAACTTTTGATGTAAAAGATGATGAATTTCCTGCGGAAAAATTGGCTTTTGCCAATACTAGAAGTAGATTGAGAATGCTAACTTTGTATTATTACGGACAAATCAATGGACTTCTCGTTTGTGGAACTGGGAATAAAGTGGAAGATTTCGGGATTGGTTTTTACACGAAATACGGAGATGGTGGAGTAGATGTTTCGCCGATTGCAGATTTATACAAAACCGAAGTGTATGCTTTGGCAAGAGCTTTAGATTTGCCAGAATCCATCAAGAATGCGATTCCTACAGATGGACTTTGGGATGTGGATAGAACCGATGAACAACAAATTGGCGCAACGTACCCTGAATTAGAAAAAATTCAAAAAGAATGGGGAACCAAAACAGAAGCTGATTATTCTGGAAGAGATTTAGAAGTGTACCAAATTTTCAGCAGAATGCACAAAGCGGCTCAACATAAAATGAACCCAATTCCTGTTTGTGATATTCCGGAAGAGTGGAGAAGTTAATTGAAAATTGATAGTTGAAAATTGAAAATGAATTTTCTCAAAACCAAATATTTTACGCCTATTGCTTTTCTGATTTTCTTTATGCCTTTTTTGAGAATGTGTAAAGAAAGAAGAGAAATTGTAGAAAATATTGACCATAATGCAAAAGGACTATTTCAGAAAATTGAATATCAAAAGGACGGTTCTGGTTATATTAGAATTTATAAAGAAAGTAATTTAAATGCATATCAGTTAGGATTGGGTACTCTAAAAAGTATTTTTAATAATGAACTTCAATTAAAAGACTTTTTGAAAGACAAAGATTTTTTCTCAATTATTTCATATACTTTCATCATTGTTTTATCAATTTTAATGATTGTTTTTTCTTGGCGAAGAAAATTTTTGAGGGTTAGGAATTTGGCAGTTGTTAACATTATTTTACTTGTAATTTCTACAATTTTATTTGTAAAATCAGGAGTAATTGATGAATTTGAAGATATTAAATACGGAACGTATGTTTTTATAATGTATTCAATATTAATAATTTATATTTCCAATAAAGAAAATTTAGAACCAAAAAAACTTGAAGCCATAAACTAGATATTTATGCAGAACAAAAAATCATTACTTTATATTTTTCTGGCTTTTGTGGCAGGATTATTATTGATGTATCTTTTCACTAACTATAAAATTGAGAAGAAAAATAATACAGAAAATACAGAAATTTCTCACCCAAAATCTGACAATCAGGATCAAGACAATTCTTATTCTTACGAAGATTCATCAAAGAAAAATCAAGATGATTTTGAGGGAAATAAATCTGATTTTTCTAATGATAGTAATGTTTCAAGCAATAATATTGATGAACTTACCAATGATGAATTGGTGGTGAAATATCTAAAAGAACATGGAGAATTACCCGATTATTACATCACAAAATCAGAAGCAAAATCTAAGGGTTGGGTTCCTAGCAAAGGAAATCTTTGCGAAGTTGCTCCCGGAAAAGCTATTGGTGGTGATATCTGGACAAACCGACAAAAATCGCTCCCAACAAAATCCGGTCGAAAATATTTCGAAGCAGACCTTAATTACAATTGCGGCAATAGAAATGCTGATAGAGTTGTTTTTTCTAATGATGGATTGGTTTTTATAACGTTTGATCATTACAGAAGTTTTGAGGAAAAATAATTTGATAGAAGTTGGATGTTGGAAGCGAGATGTTTACTAACTTTGAAGTTTGAAATAAAATTATGGAAGTATATATAGATTTTTTAGAAATTGGCGATTACGAGGATTTTTATGCTCAACTGAAAGAAAAATTGACTTTACCAGAGCATTTCGGGGATAATCTCGATGCGCTTTTTGATGTCATTACAGGCGAATTAGAAATGCCTCTACATCTAGAATTTGTAAATATGAGCGTAGAGCAATTAGAAATTTTCGAAGATTTACTCACTACTTTAGAAGATGCGGAAGATGAGGTAGAAGATTTTACTTTTGCCTATTATCTAGAGCAATATGAAGACGAAGAGTAATTTTTAATTAACATTTTGAGACATAATAAACTGCGCCCCGAAATTCTTCGGGGCGCAGTTATTTTTAATTCATTTGATATGAGATTGACTGCTAAATTATTTTAAAAGAGATGTTAAATCTACACCTTCTACAGTTGACCAATTTCCGCCAGTGATAGAAACTTTAGCTACTGCAGAATTGGTAATTGTTTTTGGAGCAGTAGAAGTGAATCCAGAATAACCCCAAACTCCTGCATTGTCAGAATTTACAACATTAATAGGAGTTACCGCAATTTTTCCAGCGATTACTTGGCTTACATCCGTTGGTGAATCTTGGATAAGAACTGGATATGCATTTTTACCACCAGTGTTTTTGTAACCTTCTATGTAAACATTTGAAAATTTACCATTTCCATGTTTTTTAAATTGAATTGCTGAAATTTCAGAAGAACCCGCAGTTTCAGGATTTGTGCCAGTAGCTCTAATTAATGTAACACCTGCTACTTTAGGGAAGTTAGCATCAGCATTGTTAGAAGATTCTATTTCCATACCGAAGTTTCCTGTTCCTGTTTGGTAAGCGAACCAATTGCTGTTGTCTTGTCCGTACCAACCATCTTGCCAGTCAAAAGAATCATCAAAATTTCCGTAAGAAATGAAGTTTTTAGCAGAAACAGTTCCTCCGAAAAATTCTACACCATCATCTGTACCTTTGTAAGAAACAATGTTTTCTACAATAGTTCCAGAACCTACAGCATAGAAAGTGATATTATTAAATTCTGAGGTTCCGTCTCCAATTTTTTTACCACCATATTCTACTCTGATATATCTGTAAACACCTGAGTTAGAACCTACATCTGTACCTCCATAAATTTGATTCAACCCATCTTCAGAAGTTGCAGTAGAGCCACCTCCGTTAGCTTTGATAGGAGCATCACCGTAGATTGTGATACCGCACCAATCTCCAGGTTTTTTAGATTCTGTAGTGAAAACGATAGGTTCAGTAGCTGTACCTTCCATATATGCTTTTGCACCTTTTAGGATAATTAAACCACTTGTTGTAGTCGTTTTAGCATAAAAAGTAGCTCCTGGTTCTATAGTAAGTTTTACTCCATCTGTTATTCTTACTAGTCCGTCAATATAGTAAGTTCCTTTTTTGATGGTTAAGTCTTTAGTAATTGTTCCTGAAAGTGTTCCAGAACCAGACATTACAGAACCAGTAGTAGTTCCTGAACCATCTGTAGTAGGTTTGTCTGCATCTTCTCTAATTTCTACAGTACAAGATTGCAATGAAATTGTGAAAACTGTAGCTAATGCTAATAATTTGAAAATGTTCTTTTTCATATTAATTGATAATTTTTATTTTTACTTATTTATTAAAATTTAATTCCGAAACTTAAGTTATAAGAAATTCCTTTTTTGTAGTCTTCTAACAATAAATTAGGAGTTGAGATATTAACGGTGCTTTCGTCGCCCATTTTTAGTTTGTAAGTTTGGTTAAGGATGTTGTAAACGCCTAATTTCACATCTACTTTTTTAGAAAGTTCAGATTGGAAAATGAAATCTAGTTGATGGAAAGGTTGCTCGTAAACATGATCTAATCCTCCGAAACCTACTGCATAGATTTTTTCAGCAGAAGTATTGTAAATCAAAGAAGCGGTTCTCTTTAGATTTTTGGCATTTTTGAAATCATATTTTAAATCAACATTTAGCATCCATGGAGCAGCACCTTGTAATCCTCTTTTTTTGCTAAAATTGGTTTCAGATTTTTGAGCGTCAGATTTTTCTACATCAGAATAGATATATGTGAAGTTTGCTCCCATGTTTAATCTATTCAGGTTTTCTGAAATTCTTCCTAAATTGAATGAACCTTCTAATTCTACTCCTGCAAGTTTTGCTTGTTTAGCATTAAAGAAAGTAGTAGTGGTACCATTTGAGTTTGAAGATGATATTAAACTTCTTTCGATAGCTCTGTCTACAATTTTTCCAAAAAAGTTAACTGCGAAAATTTCACTTGATTTAGGGAAAATCTCATATTTCAAGTCAAAGTTGTAGTTCTGACTGTTGTCTAGACCTTTGAAATCTTTGCCAAAACTTGTATTAGGAATATTATAGTTCCCCAAAATGGTATTGTTGTCAGGGTTAATATATTCTATTGGCATCGTTTCAATAAGAATAGGTCTTGTAATCGTTTTACTTATCGCAAGTCTTAAATTAGATTTGTTATTCAACGCTTTTTTAACAGAAAGTGAAGGCAAGAAATAATTTTGATTCTTAGTAATGTTTCTGAAACTACCATTGATGTTATCTGTAATCAGTTTATATCTGGTAATGGTAATGTTATTTTCTGCTCTAATTCCCGCAAGAATATCCCAAGATTTATTAGGCTTGAAATTTAAATTCGCATATCCAGCATTTACAAACTGATAAAGGAAAGCTTTGTAGTTAGGTTGAGCACTTTCTTGCCACTGGAAATTTCCATTAGCATTTGCGGTGGCAAAACTGCTGTCTGGTGAATCTATGTTGATAATATCTTGAACTCCAGTTGTTGTGGAATAGATAAAACGATAAGACATGGTTCTGCTGTCTGCGAAACCATTATAACCAGCAGAAATGGTAACAGGGTAGTAATTGTCTTCTTGTTTTTTGCCAAGATTTACTTGGTATTCTGCCATTGCTGAAAAATAATTTACACCACTTAAATCCAGATATTGTCTGATGAGGTTGTTTCCACCGTAACTCATCAATAATTGATTGTCTCCCGTTCTGAAACCGTAAAAAGTTTTTCTGTCAGGTTGTTGGAACCAGTTATTTACCCAGCTTCCACCAGCTTTAAACTGATGTCTGTCTCCTAATTTTTGTGAAACCAATAGCTGTACATCTGTTAACCTAGAAAGGTCTTGTTGATTAGTACGGAAGAACATAATATCTTGGTCCTTATTATCTCTGTAACCATCATAATCTTGAATTTGGTTAAAAGAGTTTTGTAAGAAAGTACCATTTAAATCTACTTTAGTTCCAGCTTTTTTATAGCTTAAACCAATTAAAGCAGTAGATTGGATGTTGTAATTGTATTCTCTTTTGTAAAGTTTGTTTTTATAAACTCCGTTGGTGTCAAAAGTGTTATCGTTTCCTTCTTTGTAGTTATATTCACTACCTTGAGTAAGGTTAAAAAGGAACCCTAAATTTCCACCGTTTTTAAATTTTAATCTTTGAGAAGTGGTAAATCCTATGGATGTATTAGGAAGTGATTTTACATTGTCTACATTCCAAGTATCTCTAAATGAAGTGTTAGGAATGTAAGCTCCACTTGGTCTGTAACCATTTACTTCTGCAGGAAGTTGTCTGTCTTCAGCATTTAAACCAATGAAGCCAGACATGTTATAAGCATTCTGATTAATTTTAAAATTATTTCTGAAAGTGCTTATAGAATTTACACCTACCGAAAAATCCATTTTAGTAAAAGAATTCTCTGGAACTAAAGTTTCAATGTCAAAAGTGGCTCCGGCAAAATCTCCATAAAGATTGGCGTTATAGGTTTTATAAACGTCAAATTTCCCTACAATGTCAGTTGGGAATTGTTTTAATTCAATGATTTTCTGGAATGGGTTATTAGAGGGAGTTGCTAATCCGTTGACTAATAATGAGTTGTATCTTTCTTCTAATCCTCTCACGAATAAACCTCTAGATTCTACTGTGTTTATCCCTGTAATTTTGGTAAGTCCTTGTTCTAGGTTAGAAATCCCTTTTCTGGAAATTTCTTCTGCACCAATAGACTGTTTCTGTACTATAGCTTTTCTTTGTTCGCCTAAGATAGCGCTTTCAGATTTTTTATTGGTATTGCCTCTCAATTGAACTCCTTCTATTACTTTTTCGGCTTTCGTTTTGGTAGAATCCGTTTTAGTAACTTGAGAAAAAATCATTTGTTGCGATGCCATTAAAAATAGGGCTGCTAAACTTATTTTTCTATAATTCATTTTTTTACTTCTTATTTGGCGCAAAGAAATAAAGAAACACGTGCAAGTCTGGTTTAGCAAAAATTAATTTTGTTTTAATAAATCTTTACCAAAAATTATTTTATGTTAAATTATTGTGAAGTTTTAAATATTCGTGTTTCCAATGTAAATTTTCATTAATTTTGAGAGGTTAAAATGTATAGATGAAAGGAAAAAAGATTCTTTTAATAGATGATGAACAAGATATTTTAGAAATCTTGTCATACAACCTCGAAAAAGAAGGATATCAGGTTTTTACAGCTAATAATGGCAATGAAGGCATCGTAAAAGCCAAAGAAATTATCCCAGATTTAATCTTACTAGATGTAATGATGCCAGAAAAAGATGGGATAGAAACGTGCCAAGAAATGCGTCAAATAAAAGAACTTCAAAAAACATTAATTGTTTTCTTGTCTGCTAGAAGTGAAGAATTTTCTCAGTTAGCAGGTTTTGATGCAGGAGCTAATGATTATATTGTAAAAATTATCAAGCCAAAAGTGCTGATTTCTAAAGTTAATGCACTTTTACAACTCACTACACAAGTTGCAGAACAGTCTAAATTAATAGAACTAGGCGACTTGGTGATTGATAAAGATAATTTTAAAGTCACCAAAAACGGCGAACATTTCCTACTCCCGAAAAAAGAATTTGATTTGTTGTATCTTCTAGCTACTAATACCCAAAAAGTTTTTAAAAGAGAAGAAATTTTAGACAAAGTTTGGGGAAATGATGTGATTGTAGGAGAGAGAACTATAGATGTACACATCAGAAGATTGAGAGAAAAATTAGGAGATAATTCTATACAGACTCTCAAAGGAATTGGCTACAAATTAGTAGTGTAATTCTACCTTTTTCTCAGAAAATGTAATATGAAAATCAATAGACTTTCACTTTTTGCAGCATGTATTCTTACTTGTGCTATGGCAATTGTAGCCTTGGCTTTCAATTATGTGCAAGAAAAAGTGATTGCAGACACTTATTCTTTTTACTTTTATTTAAGCATCAGTCTCGTTTTTATTGCATTGCTTAATTATTTCGTGTTAGAATTACTCTTTAATTCTTATGGAAAGAAACAAATTAAGCGAATTTCTGATATTCTCCCCGAAAATATTCTTCAAGAAGAAGAAAATGTAAATTTCCAACAATTAGGTGAGAGAATTCAAAAAAACGTTTCAGAAATCGACATGATGAAAGAAATGGAAGATTACAGAAAAGAATACATCGGGAATGTTTCTCATGAGCTTAAAACGCCACTTTTTTCCATTCAAGGTTATGTAGAAACGCTGAAAGATGGTGCGGTAGAAAATCTTAACATCAGAGACAAATATTTAGAACGCATCGGGAATTCTGTAGAACGATTACTGAACATCGTCACCGATTTAGACCAGATTTCTAAATACGAAGCCGCAGAAATTTCCATCAACTATTCTGTTTTTGATATCAATGCTTTAACAAAAGAAATCTTCGATTTATTAGAAATCGAAGCGCATAAAAAATCTGCAAAATTAGTTTTGCAGACCTCGCAAACTGCTATTGTGGTAAGAGCAGATAAGCAAAAAATTTCTCAAGTACTTACCAATCTTATTTCAAACGCCATTCATTATTCTAATAGGGAAGAAGCTTTGATTAAAGTAATCACCAAAAGTGAGCAAGAAAAAGTGAAAATTATCGTGCAAGATAATGGAATGGGAATCAAGCCAGAAGTCTTGCCTAGAATTTTCGAAAGATTCTATAGGGTAGAAACCAGCAGAAACCGTAAAGACGGCGGTTCTGGGCTAGGTCTTGCCATTGTAAAACATATTCTAGAAGCTCACCATCAAAGCATTACTGTAGAAAGCAAATATCTAGAAGGAACGCTCTTTACATTTTATCTAGAAAAAGCTTTGTAGTATTAATTATTTCTGTATATTGGCACCAGAAAACGCTGGGAATTTAATAAAAACTTTTTTGAATAAAAATTTATTTTTTTAGAAAGTCAAGTTTCTTTTGTTTTATCTTTGTAACCGAAATTTTAAACATCAAAATCAATAAAAATACTTTAATACAATTAGCTTCTAAATATTAGTAAAAAGTAAAATATGGTTTATAAAATTAGAGTAATTCTAGATTCAAAAGACAATATTTTTAGAGATATTGAAATTAAAGAAAAGCAAACCCTTTGGAATTTACATAACGGGATTAAAAGTGCTTTCAGTTTGCAAGGTGACGAATTGTCTATGTTCACTATTCTAGACGAAGAAGGAATGGAAGTAAAAACCGTTCCACTAGAAGACATGAGCGATGATGGTGACGGAGAAATTATGTCAGATGTTTACCTGATGGAAGCCTTCGAAGAAGTAGGAGATAAAGTGCAGTTTCAGTATGGTCTAATCGATTTATGGGAATTTTTCTGTGAATTGGTAGAGATTATAGACGAGAAACCAGCCGTAAATTATCCTATTACTGTTTTTAGATTTGGTAACGTTCCATTAAAGGCTCCAGGAAAATCTGGTGGCGCTTCTGGTAAAGCATCAGTTGCTGCTGCTTTCATGGATGATGATTTTGGAGATTTAGACGCAGACTTTAAAGATGATTTTGATGACGAGTTTGCTACAGAAGACGAGGACGAAGATGATGGTTTTGGCGATGATTTCATCGATGATGGAGGGGAAGATGATTAAATAATATTGAAATTTATGATAAAAATCCGGAAAAGTTTTCCGGATTTTTTATTGGTTTTAGCATACAATCACTACATTTGTTTCGCTAAAATTTCAACTATGAAAAAGCTATTTTTATCTGCAATGTTAGGCTTGTCACTAATCTCTTGCAGCGCTTTACAAAATCAGAAAACAATGACAACTGACTGGAAACACACCACCAACATTTATGAAGTAAACGTAAGACAATTTTCTAAAGAAGGAACCTTCAAAGCTGTAGAAAAAGAATTACCAAGACTTAAAAGAATGGGCGTAGAAACACTTTGGTTTATGCCAATTACACCTATTGCTCAAAAAAATAAAAAAGGAACACTTGGTAGTCAATATGCTGCACAAGATTATACCTCTATCAATCCAGAATTTGGAACTTTAGAAGATTTCAAAAGTGTGGTAAATGAAGCTCATAAAATGGGTTTTAAAGTGATTATCGATTGGGTGGCGAATCATACGGGTTGGGATCATGTTTGGACCAAAACGCATCCGGATTTTTATTTGATGGATCCTAAAACCAACGATTTCCAAATCGCTTCTGGAATGGATGACATTATAGAACTTGATTACAAGAATCCAAAAATGCGTGAAGCCATGATTGAAGCCATGAAATATTGGGTAAGAGAAACGGATATTGATGGATTCAGATGTGATTTAGCTTCTTGGGTAGAAGTAGATTTCTGGCAACAAGCAAAACCAGAAGTTGAGACCATAAAACCACTTTTTTGGTTAGGAGAATATGATGAATTAGATAATCCAGATTATGCTACAGTTTTTGATGCAAGTTACAGCTGGAAATGGATGCATCTTACCAAAGAATTTTATCAGAAAAAATTACCACTTACAGATTTAACGAATCTATTGTCACAATATTCTGCCATCGGAAACAAAAGCATGAGAGCTTGGTTTACCACCAATCATGACGAAAATACATGGAACGGAACAGAATATGAAAAGTATGGTGAAATGGCGAAAACTCTAGCCGTATTTTCTGCTACTTGGAATGGAGTTCCATTAATGTACAATGGTCAAGAATTACCATTGTTAAATAAGAGATTAGAATTTTTTGAGAAAGACCCAATTCCTTGGAATGGCGAAAATAAATTAGAAAATTTCTACAAAAAATTATTCGAGCTTAAATCTAAAAATCCTGCATTGAGAGGTGGCGATGATCAAGCAACTACCCAAATTTTGAAAACCAGCGCTCCAGATCAAGTTCTTGCTTATCTTAGAAAAAATGGAAATGATGAAGTTTTGGTAATCCTTAATTTATCAGATGCTCAACATTTGAAAGTGCAAATTTTAGACGAAACGATAAAAGGAAAATTCAAAAGTATTTTCTCTGGTTTGACAACAGATTTTGATACGAAACCTACCATTGAAATGTACAAATGGGAACATATTGTTTTTGAGAAATAAAAATTTGTCAGATATCAGAAGATGGATGTTTGATGTGATAATAAAATCAATAGAGTCGGGCTAAAGCCCGACTTTTTAATAAATAATTCATTTAGACTTTAGTCAAAAATTATATTATGAACAAAGCTGAACTTTTAGAACTGGTAAAACAAAAAATTTCTGAAAAAATTCAGAAATTAGAACAACTCATTGCTGAAACCAGAGCTTCTAATAATGATACCAAAAGTTCTATGGGAGACAAGTATGAAACTTCCCGAGAAATGCTTCAGCAAGAAATTAATAATCTTCAACTTCAACTGAATGAACAGCTGAAATCTCAACAGATTCTTAAAAATATTCAGACTATTTCTCATAAAACCGTCAATTTAGGAAGTTTGGTGGAAACAGATAAAGGCAAATTTTTCATTGCAGTTTCTTTAGGCGAGTTGAGTTTTAACCAAGAAAAAATATTCATCATTTCAGCAGAATCTCCTTTAGCAAAAGCGATGAATGGTAAAAAAGAAGGCGATGCATTCATTGTGAATAACTTAACTCATTTCATCAAAAATATTTGGTAAAAATTTCATTAATTTGTAGAAGTCAACTCGGAACTTAGAACCAAGAATATTGAAACCATTATGCAAAACTACCTCGATTTACTCCAACATATTTTAGACCACGGAACCGATAAAACAGACAGAACAGGAACGGGAACCAGAAGTGTTTTTGGTTACCAACTGCGATATGATTTGTCTAAAGGTTTTCCTTTGGTAACGACCAAAAAAGTACATTTGAAATCTATTATTTATGAATTGTTGTGGTTTCTAAAAGGCGATACAAACATCAAATATCTTACAGATAATGGTGTTTCCATTTGGAATGAATGGGCAGACGAAAATGGAAATCTTGGTCCAGTTTACGGAGCACAATGGAGAACTTGGGAAGGCAAAGATGGAAAAGTGGTAGACCAAATCGTAGAAGTAGTAGAGCAAATCAAGAAAAATCCAGATTCTAGAAGACTCATCGTTTCTGCTTGGAATGCAGCAGAAATTCCCAATATGGCTTTAGCGCCTTGTCATGCATTATTTCAGTTTTATGTAGCAGATGGAAAATTGTCATTGCAATTGTATCAAAGAAGTGCTGATGTATTTTTGGGCGTTCCTTTTAACATTGCGAGTTATGCGTTGCTTTGTATGATGGTGGCGCAAGTTTGTGGTTTAGAAGTGGGTGATTATGTGCATACTTTTGGAGATGTTCATATTTATAACAACCATTTTGAGCAGGTAAAATTGCAACTTTCTCGTGAACCGAGAGCATTGCCAACTATGAAACTCAATCCAGAAATTAAAGATTTATTTGATTTCGATTTTGAAGATTTTACGTTAGAAAATTACAATCCACATCCTGGAATTAAAGCACCAGTTGCAATTTAAATTTTAAATTCATTAAATATTTGAGAATCGAAATTTATTTCCTCTAAGATTTAGAGAGTAAATTTTGATTTTTTTTAAGATTTTGCCAAAGTTAATTTGAGAATAATTTTAACTTTGGCAAAGTTTTTATACGTAACAAAGAGTACATAAATGGGACTAATTAACCGAAATACAAAATATTAAAATGAAGAAACTACTCATTGCAGCCTTATTTTTAGGGCTTTTTTCTACTGACAATTTCACTTTTGCGCAAACCGAAACTTCTGGCAGAACTGGTGTTTACAGAGCTACCCATACCAAATCTACAGAGTTGAAACACACCAAATTGCGTGTGAATTTCAATTTTGAAAAAGAACAAATGAACGGCGAAGCTTGGATTACCGCTTCTCCTTTTTTTTATGCTTCTAATGAATTGGTTTTAGATGCTAAAGGAATGATTATTAATGAGGTAGCATTAGAGAAAAATGGTGCAAGAACTCCTTTGAAATATGATTATAAAGAAGATATTCTAAAAATTTCTTTGGATAAAACTTACCAAAAAAATCAAGATTATACGGTTTATGTCAAATATGTAGCGAGACCAAATGAAGTAAAACAAAAAGGCTCTGCTGCCATTAATGATGCGAAAGGACTTTATTTCATCAATGCTCAAGGGAAAGATGCAGATAAACCTACACAAATCTGGACTCAATGCGAAACAGAATCTTCTTCTTGTTGGTTTCCTACGATAGATAAGCCAAATCAGAAAACCACACAGGAAATTTACATGACGGTTCCTAAACAATATGTAACCCTTTCTAACGGAATTTTAAAAAGTTCTGAAAATTTAGGAGAAAACCTGAGAACGGATCATTGGGTAATGGACAAAAAACACGCTCCTTATTTATTTTTCATGGGAGTAGGAGAATATTCCGTGATTAAAGATAAATGGAGAAATATAGACGTAGATTATTATGTAGAAAAAGAATACGAACCGTATGCAAAACAAATTTTCGGGAATACTCCAGAAATGATAGAGTTCTTTTCTAAAAAATTAAACTATGATTTTCCTTGGGCTAAATACTCTCAAATTGTAGGTAGAGATTATGTTTCTGGTGCTATGGAAAATACTACTGCAGTGATACACGAAGAATCTGCACAGCAAAAAGCGGGTGATTTAGCAGACGAAAATAAGTGGGAAGATGTAATCGCTCACGAATTATTCCATCATTGGTTCGGAGATTTGGTAACCGCAGAAAGTTGGAGTAATCTTACGGTAAATGAGAGTTTTGCAGATTATTCAGAATATCTTTGGAACGAATACAAGTACGGAAAAGACGAAGCCGATTATAAAAGATTAAAATCTCTTAGAAATTCTAAAGCAGACCCCAAAAATTTTGGTAAAGATTTGGTGAGATTTAATTATACCGATAGAGAAGACATGTTTGATGGCGTTTCTTACAATAAAGGTGGCGGAATTCTGCACATGCTAAGAAATTATTTGGGAGATGATGCATTTTTCGCTGGACTTTCAGATTATCTTAAAACCAATGAATACGGAACTGGAGAAGCGCATCAACTGAGACTTTCTCTAGAAAAAGTTTCTGGGAAAGATTTAAACTGGTTCTTTAATCAATGGTATTTCGGGAAAGGTTATCCTAAGTTAGAAGTAAAATCTACTTTTGACCCGATGAAAAAACAAGTCACCATAAATGTTGCTCAGACACAAGAAGAAAAATTTGAGTTTCCATTGTCGATTGATGTTTTAGAAAATGGTAAAATTTCTAGAAAAGAATTTTGGGTAACGGCAAAAGCGAAAAATGACTTCGTTTTTGATGTGACTAAAAATCCTGAATTGATTAATGCAAATCCTGAAGGTTTATTGCTCAGCGATATTAAACAAGACAAAACCCCAGAACAATTATATCTACAATACACCACTGCTAAAGATTTGTACAGCAAATACACGGCTATAGAAGAAGCAAAAGACCAAGTTTCTAAAAATCCATTTGCAGACAAGTTATATGCAGCAGCTTTGAAAGATAAGTTTTACAGAAATAGATTGTTAGCATTAGAAGGTTTACCAGAAGATCCGAAATCATTTTTGGCAGATGTAGAAAAATTAGCGCAAAATGATGAGAAAAATTTGGTAAAAGGAGCTGCAATCGGTGTTTTAGCAAAAACTAAAAACCCTAAATATTTACCATTATTTGAAAAAGGAATCAATGCAGTTTCTAATTCGGTGAAAGGAAATTCACTTTCCGGAATTGCTCAAGTTGCTCCTGAAAAAGTAGTAAATTATGCCGAAAAAATAGATTTGGAAAGCGCTTCGGAAGATTTAGTGATGACACTTTTGCCGGTGATTGTAAAAAATAAAATCACTGCTCAAATGCCAAATATTGCCTCTCTTGTAGCGTTTTATCCTTTTATTGGGTTTCAAAATCCTAAACTAGCAGCACCTGCAGAAGAAGGTTTCAATTGGATTATGGATTCTGATAATACAAAAGCAGTACATAATCTTACGAAAGTTTTAGGACAAGCGAAAAGTCAAATTGGCGATAATGTACAAGCCAAAATGATGATTGTTCAAATGCTGAAAAAAGGTTTAGAAAGAAAGATGAAACTATTCAGAGAGAATCCTTCCAGCACCAGTCTAAATACACAAATAGAAATGCTGAATAAAGCGATTACTTCTTACAGCAACTAATTAATTTGTTCTAATAAATTGAAGCCCTTTTTACATTTTTTGTAAAAAGGGCTTTTTTGATGCTAAAAATTATTTAGATTTAAAATAAAAAACAAAATTCTTAGTATAATTCTTTTGTCAGGAAATTTCAACTCGTTAAATTCGTACAAAAATTGAGGAATTATGATGAAAATCGGAATCGAAGCGGCAAGTTTTTTTGTGCCAAGTTTATATTTAGAAATTAAGGATTTAGCCGAAAAAAGGGGAATAGAACCTGCAAAATTAGAAAAAGGTTTAGGACTGAAGAGGATGGCTTTTCCCGATGTACACGAAGACGCAGCCACTTTTGCCGCAGAAGCACTTTTAAAACTCATACAAGATTATAAAATAAATCCCAAAGAAATTTCTAGAATTTATCTAGGAACAGAATCTGCGCTAGATGCTGCAAAACCTACCGCTACTTATGCCATGCAAATGGTAGAAAAAGAGCTAGAAAAAGAATTTGGAGCGAGATGTTTCAAAAATTGTGATGTAGTAGATATGACTTTTGCGTGTGTAGGTGCTGTAGATGCGCTGCACAATTCTCTTGATTTTGTAAGAGCGAATCCGGAGAAAAAAGCAATTGTAATTGCTTCTGATTATGCTAAATATGAATTGGCTTCTACTGGAGAATATACGCAAGGTGGTGGTGCAGTTGCAGTTTTGGTTTCGGCAAATCCTACATTGTTGGAAATTGAAAATAAATTTGGAGTCGCTACAGAAAGCGTTTTTGATTTCTTTAAACCAAGAAGAGAAACGACTAAAGATTTGGTGCAGAATTTACCACACAGTTTCGCCGAAAAAGTAGAGATTTTTACAGATGAACCTGTTTTTGACGGTCAATATTCTAATCAATGTTACCAAGATAGAATTAGAGAAGCGTACCAACATTACAAAGAAGAAAGTGGAAGAGAAAAACCTTATGAAAATTGGCGATTTCTGATTTTCCACCTTCCTTATGCATTCCACGGGAAGAGATTATTTACTGAGATTTTTGGGATAGAAAACGGAATGAATGCCACCACTTCTGAAGATATAAAAGCCATCGCTCAAACCGATGAATATAAAAATTTAGTTGCCGAAAAAATAGAAATTACGCAACGTGCAAGTTCAGAAATTGGGAATATGTACACCGCTTCTATTTTTATGGCATTGCTTTCTGCTTTTCAAGTTTCTTATGAAAATGGGGAAGATTTAGCCGGAAAAGAACTAGGATTTTTAGCCTACGGAAGCGGAAGTAAATCTAAAGTTTTTGCTGGGAAAATAGGTGATAATTGGAAATCTGTAGTAGAAAAATGGAATATTTTCGAAGTGCTGAATCAGCGCAGAGCAATAGATTTTGACACGTATGAAAATCTCCACCGAAAAAAACTCAGTACTTCTGTGAATCCAGATTGGAAAGGTTTTGGATTGGTAAAAGTAGAAAAAGAAAGCCCAGTTTTAGTGGGAGCAAGATATTATGAAAGAAAATAGAAAAGCTGAGAAAAATCTCAGTTTTTTTTATTGATTTTGTAACTATAATTTATTATATTTGGATATAAATGAACTTTAATGAGATTTAGATGTCATTTTATATCTGTTATTACAATTTTGTTGTCTAGTATTGGTTTTTTTAAGTCCCAGAATCAATCAGATTTCTATATATCTGATATTAGAAATGAACAAAATGTTATTATCGATTGTGATTATCCTTTCGTGAGCGATAATTGTGTTCTTTTGAAAGCTAATTATCCTTCTTTTAAGCTTACTAATAAATACGCTGTATCTTCTATTAATTATACACCATATTCTGTTACAAATAAAGTAGTTATAAAAGATAATCTAGACGATTCTTTTTCAGGAATTATTAATTTACCATTTAAGTTTTGTTTTTATGGTCAAGCTTATAATAAGTTAGTAATAGGTTCTAATGGAATGATAAGTTTTGATATCAACCAAGCAAATCAAGCAAATGCACCTAATATATCTGAGGCTTTGCCGAGCTCAAGTTTGCCCAAATCTACAATTTTTGGAGTATTACAAGATATGTATTTTTCTTTATCAGATGATTCGGAAATTAATTATTCGGTAATTGGTAATGCGCCTTTTAGAAAATTTGTAATTAATTTTTATAAAGGGAGAATGTCTGGATGTGATGATTTAACATCTACCTCACAAATAGTACTCTCAGAAGGAAGTAATAATATAGAGGTTTTCGTGGAGAATAAACCTTTTCCTTGTGAATTGGCACAGTTTAAAAACTCTCTTATAGGAATAAATGATGAATTAGGAGATTCAGGAATGGCAGTTCCCAACAGAAATACTGGTTTATGGGAAGCTAAAAATGAAGCTTGGCTATTCAGTCCTGATGGAGAAAATGTAGTACCTAGTTTTTCTTGGTATGACGCAAATGGGAATTTAATTGGTACATCTAAAGATCAAATAGTTTGTCCTGCAAAAGATACAAATTATAAATTAGATTTTATTTATACCATATGTAATGGGGAAAGTTTTAATTTTACAGATGAGATTGATCTCAAGTTTTCTCCAGATTATCCTGCTGTACAAGAGTATATTAAGACGATATGTAATAATAGAGTAAAAATTGTTTTATCAGACTATAAAGCATTTCTTACCTCTAATGATATTTCAAAATTTAATTTTGAATTTATAGATGCAATAACTAATGAAGTTTTAGATGAAAATACACCGTTTACGATTAATGCCTCTAAAGATATTAAAGTAAGAATTTCTAATAAGAATAATAGTAATTGTAGTAGGACCACCAATCTTTCTTTACAGTTTTTTCATCAAAACATTCTCACAAATCAGGTTCTCGTTTGCGATTTATGGAATGATGGAAAAGAAAATGACTATTCGTTAAGTAATTTAAATGAAAAATTGGTTGAGGTAGATTTTCAAGGCGAAATTTCCTATTTTTTATCTTATAGAAATGCAGTAGATAATATAGATTCTATTACAGCATATGATTTAACAAATGGGACACAGTTTTATGTAAGACTCGTAGGAAATAATTGTGCCAATGTATTTGGTCCTATAACCATTAATTTTTCTTCTCCACCTAAGGTCACATCACCATTAAATCTTCAAGTAGAAATTTGTGATTTCAATAATGATGGAGTAGAGGATTTTGACTGGGCATTTTTTTTAAAAGATAAAGTCACTACAGAGCAAGGAGTTTCTATTCGAGTTTTTAATACTTACGATGAGGCACTGAATGCATCTTTAGACCAGTCAGGTCTTACTAAAATAGTAGAAGGTAAGTATAAAGTCTATGCCAGAGTAGAGTTTTCTGGGGGTTGTTTTTCCATTGCAGAAATCAATATGGATGTGGTTTTTGGGACCATAAAACTTAGAGAAGTAGACACTTATATTTGTTTTGATGGTACCGAAGATATTGAAGTAAATCTTTTAGACATTGCTAATAAAATGCTTATTAGTCCTTCTAGTAATATAACAGGACCTTTCTTTTTTGCGAGCAACCAAGATGCGGTAGATAATTTGCCAGCAAATATGCTTTCTCCTAATCAGATTATTAAAGATGATGGAAATTTCATTCTTAAAACCTTTTATGTAAGATTTAATAATGGAGATAATTGTTATGTTATAAAACCCATAAAAATTTATCTGGTTCATTTAGTTAAAAATAAAGATCAGTTTAATGTTTGTGATTTTAAGAATGATAACTTGGAAACTGTTACTTTAAGTGCTTATGCAAGACTTGTCAATAATCAAAGTGGTTCAAAAGTTTTATATTTTAATACAGAAGCACAAGCGATAGCTAATGTCTCAGGAACAGATATTAAATCTCTTAATGTAACTTCTAGCCAAATGGTTTATGCAAGAATTACTATAAGAACTTGTTTACTTATCATACCTGTTACTTTTACCTTAGTGAAAACTCCAGATGTTCTTTCTGAGTTAACAATAAACCTTAAAGACATTTGTGATAATAACGCAGATGGAAAAGAAAATATAGATTTAAGTTCTTATGCCGCTGAAATAAATTTAAATAATGAATTGGTAGATTTTACTTATTACAAAACATACAATCCTCTAAATAATACATTCTCTAATCCCTATTCTAATATTTCTAATATAGAAGTGCAGGATGGAAGTATAATTTATGTAAAAGTAAAATATAAAAATTCAGATTGTTTTTCAGTGTCGAAAATCATTGTCAATATAGATTATCTTCCTACAATAAAACTTTCTAAAACGGTAACTTTAAAAGCTTGTGATGATGATTTTAATTTTGGTGAATATTTTGATTTAGCAGAATCTACCCCTCAGTTATATGATCAAAACTTAAATTCTGTGCCTTTATCTGATCTTATTATTACCTACTATGAACATGAAGATGATGCAAACGCTGGCACAGGCACAGGAGAAATAAATGCTTTATATCATACCCATACTGCAAATGCTTTTGTTTATGTACGATTTCAATCAAAAACCTACGGTTGCTATTCTGTGGCTCCAATTAATTTATTATCTTACTTCCCTACAAAAGCAAAAAATTCTGTCATTTCTATTTGTGATAATAACTTAGATGGGTATTATGATGTGAATCTTCTAAAGTATAAGGATTCTATGGTTCAAAATCCAGATGTAAATAATGTATATAAATTTTATTTAAGTACTGAGGATATCCGTATTCCAGGAAAGGAAATAAAAAATCCTGAAAATTTTGAGATCAATCCTTACATTTCTAAAATTTGGGTTTATATAGAAAATTTAACTAATTGCGGAAGCATTGCAGAAATAAATTTTAAAAAAGGAAGTGTTTTGACTTTAAGTCAAAACCAATTCTCTATCGATAATATTTGTGATACAAGTAATGATAAAAAGGAGCAAATAAATCTCACAATTTTTGAAAATAATTTTAGTTCTTCATATACCTACGAATATTTTGAAAAAAACAGTGATATGTGGCAGAATCAGAATAAAATACTAAATCCCGCCGCCTATTCTTTTGATGAAACTAAAGGCATTTCTACATTCTTTGTAAAAGTTTCTCAAGATGGTCTTTGCCCGAGTTTTTATACCATAAATGTTCATTTAAATAAAACACCTATTATTAGCTTACCAGACTATTACTATTGTAAAAATGATTTAGTAGGATTAGAAATAAAACCAGATTTTTCAGGGTTAAATACTATTTATTATTATTGGAAGTTTCCAGATGGAACAATAGTAGAAGGGTCTGATAAAAATTATCTTACAGGATTAAGAACAGTAGGAACTTATACCTTAACATTAACCAATTCTTCTAATTGTACCTATACTACAACTTTTAAAATCCTGAATATAGATACACCAGAAATCATATCATTAACAGGACAAGATGATTATTACATTGTAAAAGCTGAAGGAACTTCGGGAAGAAAAATTGTTTACTCCAAGGATTTAATTAATTGGCAAGACAGTAATATCTTTTATAACTTAAAAGCAGGAGAATATAATTTTTATGTAAAGTATGCAGACTCTGACTGTTATAGCGATGTGAGAAAAGGTAAAATTTTTACATTACAAAACACTTTTACACCAAATGGTGATGGTATAAATGATTATTGGGTGCTCTCAGGATTAGATGTGTTTAATGATAATTCTACTTTGCAAGTGTTTGATAAGTTTGGAAACTTAGTATATCAGCAAGTGAGTAATAAAGAGTTTAAGTGGGATGGCAAGATACAATCAAGAAGTTTAAATACTGATGCATATTGGTTTGTAATCTCAGCAGGGGATCAGAGAGTTTATAAAGGATGGATTCTCCTCAAAAATAGAAATTAAAACATTTTTAACAAATTTAAGCTTTATCTTATCTGAAGTTTTTTTGTTAATATTTTAATTTTTAATATGTTAATGATAACTATCAACGTAAAATGATAGATACTTAACAAAGAATTTAGGGTATTAATGAAATCTTAACATATGTTAATTTTTTTTGTCTTCTTTCGGTTAAAATTCTCTAATTTTGAACGGTAAATAGACCTCATGAAATTCAAAAAAAACTATAGCTTTTTTATTGCCATTTTACTAGTTTCTTTCAGTTTTTTTAAAGCCCAAACCGCATCAGACTTTTTTATTTCTGATGCCAAAAATGAAAAAGAAGTCTTAGTAAACTGTAACTATCCTTTAGTTAATGGTAATTGTGTAGCATTATCAGCAAATTATCCTTCTTTTAAACAAACAGATAATTATGCAGTATCCTCTATTAACTATACTCCTTACGCAGTAGTTAATAAAACTGTTATTAGAGGTGATTTAGACGATTCTTTCTCAGGAATAATTGATTTACCATTTAAATTTTGTTTTTATGGACAAGTTTATAATCAATTGGTTATAGGCTCTAATGGAATGATAAGTTTTGATACTTATCAGGCCAATCAAGCGAATGCTGCCAATTTTTCAGATGCTTTACCAAATCAAAATTTACCTAAAGAAGCAATTTTTGGAGTCTTACATGATATGTTTTTTTCGGAATCAAATGGTTCGGAAATTAATTATGCGGTAATAGGAACGGCACCATATAGAAAATTTGTGGTTAATTTCCGAAATGGTAGAATTTCTGGATGTGATTCTGAGGCTTCGTCATCTCAAATCGTTTTATCAGAAGGAAGCAATAATATAGAAATTTTTGTAGAAAATAAACCACTTGCATGTGATCTTACAAGATTTAAAAATGCAGTAATAGGAATTAATGATGCTACTGGAGACTTAGGACTTGCAGCTCCAGGAAGAAATACAGGTATTTGGTCTGCGCAAAATGAAGCTTGGGTATTTACTCCAAATGCGGATTCATTAACACCAGATATTATTTGGTATGATAGTAATAATAATATTATTGGGACAAATAAAAATTTGACGGTTTGTCCTACCAAAAATGAAACGTATAAAGTAGAGATTATTTACACCAATTGTAATAATGAAAAAATAATTTATTCTGATACCATAAATGTTAATTTTGCTGCAGATTATCCACTCGTAAAAGACTATAGCAAAATTTTTTGTAATAGTACGGAGCAAGTAATTTTGGCAGATTATAAAAGCTCCATTGTAACTGGAGATGTTTCTCTTTTTAAATTTGAGTTTAGAGACGCTCTTACCAACCAGGTTTTAAACGAGAGCACACCAATATTGATTACATCTAATCGAAATATTAAAGTTACAGTTTCTAATAAGAATGATGTTAATTGTAAAAAAGTGGCTAATCTATCATTTCTTTCACAGAATATTTACAATTACCAGCCAGTAATATGTGATTTTGCTAATGATGGAATAGAAAACAATTTTTTATTAAGTAATTTAAATTCACAATTAGTAGGAACAAATTATCAAGGAACAGTTTCTTATTTTACGTCTTATAATAATGCAACCAATAATCAAAATGCAATTGTAAATTATAACTTAATTAATGGAACTCAATTCTATATAAGGCTTGTTCAAGGGGAATGCGTAAATATTTTAGGCCCAATCGAAGTTAGATTTAACTCATCTCCTGTTGTAAATAATGCTTCATTAGACGTGACAATATGCGACAATAATGATGACGGAGCAGAAAATTTTAATTGGGCGGAAAACTTAAAAAATAAATTAACTACAGAATCAGGAATGTCTATAAGGGTTTTTAATACTTATCAGGAGGCATTCACTGCATTATCTAATCAATTAGGACTTACCCAGATTAGGGAAGGAAATTATAAAGTATATGCTAGAGTACAAAGTAATTCTGGTTGTTTCTCCATTGCCGAGGTTAATATGAATGTGTCTTTCAATTCCATTGAGGCAAATGATATAACTAAATTTATATGTTTTGATGGTAATCAGGATAAAACCATTGATCTAGAGAGTTACTATAATGAAATGTTGATAAATCCTTCAGGAGAAGATGTTGCTTTTTTTGGATCTGTTAGTAATGCGCAAACTAATTTACCATCTAGAGAAATTAGTTCTACTCAGATAATTACCGATAATGGCGATTATATAAGCAAAAATTTTTATGCTAGATTTAGTAATGGCGATTGTTATACCATAAAGAGAATAAGAATAATTCTTGTAAAACTTACTGTAAATAAAGATAAATTTGAAGTCTGCGATATAGGAAATGACGGCTTAGAGAAAATTACACTAAGCAAGTATACTCGTGATATTAACAGTCAAAGCGGAACTAAAGTTGCTTTCTATAGCACACAATCAGAAGCAGATAATAATGCAACCTCTGTCTTAAGATTAATTGATCTTACTTCGAGTTCTACAGTGTATGCTAGAATAAGTTTATCAGATTGTGTTTTAGTAGTTCCTATTACTTTCAACCTAGTACGGACTCCAGATATCGATACCGAAATACAACAAGATTTCCCTATTTATTGTGATAACAATTCAGATGGAAAGGAAAATATTGACCTAACGCAGCTTCAACCAATAATTAATACAAATAATGAGCTGGTGGAGTTTTCTTATTTTAAAAGCTATAATGCACAAAACGGTACTTTTGCAGACCCTTATTCAGAACCATCAAATACAGAAGTTCAAGATGGAGAAATTTTATATGTAAAAGTTAAATATAAAGATTCTGATTGTTTTTCTGTTGCAAAAGTTACGGTAAGATTACCCGTCATTAACGATGTAATTAATTTAAATCAAAACGCGGTTTTAAAAATATGTAATGAGGATTTTTCGGTCAGTGAAACCTTCAATTTAGAAGAGGCAGTCTCTCAACTATTTTACCAACAAAATAATAATGTTTTGTTAGATAATCTTCAAATTACTTATTACGTAAACGAAAATTTTGCAAATCAAGGAACCTCAGCAGGAAAAATTTCTGCGCCTAACTCTTATATCTCTTCCGCTGCTAACACTTATGTTTACGCTAGGTTTCAGTCAGAATACGGATGTTATTCTATAGCTCCAATTAATTTATTATTTGTACTCCCAGCTAAAGCAATTAATTCAGAAATTACTATTTGTGACAATAATTTAGACGGAGAGTACGATGTAAATCTGCTTGCATATAAAGATAGTATGGTACAAAATCCTAGTGAGGAGAATATATTTAAATTTTACAAAGTGTTACCTGGTAATAATTCTCTTGGAGAAGAAATTACAAATCCTGAACATTTTATACTTGATGCTAATACTTCTAAAATTTGGGTATATGTAGAAAATTTACCTAACTGCGGAAGTTACGCAGAGATTAATTTTAAGAAAGGGGAAGTATTGACTCTTGATCAAAAACAATTTTATATAGATAATATTTGTGATACAAATAATGACAAAAAAGAAATAATAGACCTTACTGGTTTCGAAAGTAATTTTAGCTCGCCTTTCACTTATGAATATTATGATAATCAGTCTGATTTATGGCTGGGTCAAAATAAAATTCAAAATCCTACATCTTATGCTTATGATGGAAATAGTGGTAATTCTACTATATATGTGAAGGTTTCTCAAGAAGGATATTGTCCAGATTTTTATACCATAAATGTTGTTTTGAAGACAACACCTATGATTGAAATTCCAGACTATTATTATTGTAAAAATGATATGGTAGGTTTAGAGATAAGACCAAATTTCAATGGGCTAAATGTGGTGAACTATCATTGGGAGTTCCCAGACGGAACGATTAAAGATGGAGTTGATTATTTAACAAATATCAAAACCTTAGGAACATATACATTAACATTAACCAATTCACTAGGTTGTACATATACTACAACGTTTAAAGTTTTAAATGAAGAAACTCCTAGAATTGTATCTTTAACTGGAAAAAATGATTATTATGCCATAAAAGCTGAAGGAATAACAGGACGAAAAATTGTTTATTCTCTAGATTTAATTCATTGGCAAGACAGTAATGTATTTTATAATTTAGAGGCTGGTGATTATACTTTTTATGTAAAATATGCAGATTCAGATTGCTATGGAGATTCTATTAAAGGAAAAATTTTTAATCTGAAAAATGCTTTTTCACCAAATGGAGATGGAATTAATGATTATTGGGAGCTAACTGGATTAGATGTTTTCAGTAACAATTCTACGTTGCAGATTTTTGATAGGTACGGCAATATGGTGTACAAAGAGGTAAGCAATACTGAATTTAGATGGGATGGAAAATCAAATTCTAGAGTATTAAATTCAGATACTTATTGGTTTGTTATAACAGCTGGAGATGAGAGAATTTACAAAGGATGGATTTATCTTAAGAATAAAAAATAAAACTAAAAAAGCTTCACCATCGTGAAGCTTTTTCTATATAACTTAAAATTTTAATCAATTTTAAAACTGTCTTTCAGCGTAACCGTTCTGTTGAAGATTAATTGGTCTGCTGTAGAATCTTTATCTGGAGTAAAATAACCAATTCTTTGGAACTGATAATGGTCTCCCACTTTTGCATTTTTAAGGCTTGGCTCAGCAAAACCTTGAACTTTTTTCAGAGAATCTTTGTTCACGAATTCCATGAAATCTGTTTCCTTTTCTGCATCTGGTTGTTCGTGAGTAAATAATCTGTCGTAAATTCTTACTTCAATTGGTAAAGCGTGTTTTGCAGAAACCCAGTGAAGCGTTCCTTTTACTTTTCTCATACTTGCCTCAGTTCCGCTTCCAGATTTAGATTCTTCGTCATAAGTAGCGTAAATGGTAGTGATTTCGCCATTTTCATCTTTCTCTACTCTGTTGGCTTTAATAATGTAAGCAGATTTTAGTCTTACTTCTCCACCAATGGTTAATCTGAAGAATTTTTTCGGAGCTTCTTCCATGAAATCCTCTCTTTCGATGTAAAGTTCTCTGCTGAAAGGCACTTCTCTAGTTCCTGCTTTTTCGTCTTCAGGATTATTTTCAGTTTCTAGCCATTCTTCTTTATCTTCAGGATAATTTTCGATGATAAGTTTTACAGGATTTACCACAGACATTACTCGGGTAGAAACTTTGTTGAGGTCTTCTCTTACGCAGAATTCTAGCAACTGAATATTGATGAGGTTTTCGCGTTTTGCAACGCCCACTCTGTCAATAAATTCTCTGATGGCTTTCGGAGTGTAACCCAATCTTCTCATTCCAGAAATGGTAGGCATTCTAGGATCATCCCAGCCTGTTACTACGCCTTCTGCTACTAATCTTTGTAATTTACGTTTAGAAGTTACCATGTAAGTAACGTTCATTCTCGCAAATTCTCTTTGTTTATTTCTTACTTTTCCTTCTTCATAAACTTGGTCTAAATACCAATCATAAAGAGGTCTGTGGTTTTCGAATTCTAATGAACAAAGGGAGTGTGAAATTTGCTCTATATAATCAGATTCACCATGAGCCCAATCGTACATAGGATAGATTTTCCATTTTTCGCCAGTTCTGTGGTGTGGTCTTTTCAGAATTCTGTACATAACAGGGTCACGCATGTTCATATTCGGCGAAGTCATGTCTATTTTAGCTCTTAGAGACATTGTACCTTCTTCGAATTCTCCGTTTTTCATTCTTTCGAATAAATCTAGTGATTCTTCTATAGGTCTGTTTCTAAATGGCGATTCTATACCAGGTTCTGTAGGATTTTTTCTTTGTTCTGTAATCACTTCAGAAGGTTGCTCATCTACATAGGCTTTTCCTTGTTTAATCATTTCTACAGCCCAATCATACAACTGCTGGAAGTAATCAGAAGCGTACAACTCTTTGTCGTATTTAAAGCCAAGCCATTTAATATCTTCTTTGATGGCATCTACGAATTCTTGCTCTTCTTTTTCGGGATTGGTGTCGTCAAATCTTAAATTAACAGGAGCACCATATTTTTCTCCTAAACCGAAGTTGATGCAAATCGCTTTGGTATGTCCTACGTGTAAATAACCATTAGGTTCTGGCGGAAATCTAAAACGCAATTTAGATTTATCTAAACCATTTTCTAAATCATTTTCGATGATTTGTTCAATAAAATTGAGCGGTTTTTTTTCTTCTTCCATAATCAGTTCTTGAATAGCGCAAATTTAAGAAAATTATTAGGCTTATAAATATGATAATCTGCTTTAATTATACTATAAGCAGTATTTGTTTGTTTTTTAAGCTATTTAGTGTAATTTTAGTAATAAAGTTGAGATATTTCGATAAAAAATATTATTTTTATTTCTTAATTTGTGTTAAGAAACTTAAAAATTAAGTTTTTGACTAGAGTTTTTCCTTTAAATTGCTTAAAAATGTCTATCAAAGTTGCCGTAGTAGAAGATGAAAAGCATTATAATAATGCACTAAAAAAAATTATTGACAACGATTCGGAGTTGAACTGTGTAGCTCAATTATATTCAGGGGCAGAATCTTTAGCTTTATTAAAAGAGATGAAACCAGATGTGGTTTTGATGGATATTAAACTTCCTGATATGAGCGGTATAGAAGTGGTTTCTAGAGTTATAGATAATATGTCAGAAACCAAATTTATAATGTGTACCAGTTTTGAAGATGATGCGCATATTTATGATGCGCTAAAAACAGGTGCTTCTGGCTATCTTATCAAAGGAGAAACGATGGATAAAATTATTGCTTCCATAAAAGATGTTTACCAAGGTGGCGCACCGATGAGTTTTGGAGTTGCAAAAAGAGTTTTACAATATTTTAGAGAAGAAAAAACAATTGTGAATCAACAACTGAACGATTTGTCAAAATCCGAATTTGAAATTTTAGAACTCTTGGCAAAAGGCTATTTGTATAAAGAAATCGCAGAAATAAAACAAGTGACCATAGATACTATAAAAAAACATGTGAGCAATATTTACAAAAAACTTCATGTGAATAATAAAGTTGAAGCCATAAATATTCTTAAAAACTTATAATAATTTCTTATAACTCAGTATGAAAAAATTAATTAAATTTCCATGGTTAGCAGGTCTTTTGCTTTGTTTATTTTTAATAGCTTGTGTAGATAAAAAACAGTTACCAAAAGAGGATGTATTACTTGCTCATGTTCCTATGCCTGCGAAATTAGATTCTGCTATGCGTCACAGTTTTGATAAGGAAACCTACAAAATTCTTAAAAAATTAAATGCTAAAAATGAGAAATCTTTTAAAGTAAATAAAGAAAATTATTTGCAAATGATTGAACAGATTCCTGCTGGTGCAGATAGAGTAGCATTTAGTTTTGTACAGTTTAATAAAGATAAGTTTCCTAATCAATATCAAGAGTTGGCTCAATTTGATGGGGAATTCTATATGCTATATTATTATATGGATAAATCTGGTAAAAACATTACTGGAAGAGCCTACGCTATGTTAGATGTAAAGCAAACCATAGAAATTGATGAAAAGGATTATGAAATTATGGAGAATGATTATATAAATAACATAAAACCTTATATTGACAAAGTAGTGAAGGGTACGCAAGGAAACACTCTTAGAGTGAAAATGATGAAAAATGAACTGCTGGCCTATAAAAATAGAGCGATGACAAAGAAGAATGTAAAAAACTTTAAAATTACTCTAGCTCAGTGGGTTAATTATGAGCCTCTTCTCTCCAAGACAGAATCAAGTATACTTAGAAAAAAATTAAAATTATATTCAGATGAAAATGTGGGACAAATGACCTTTATTACAGACTGCCAGAATCCTGAAGGCGGAGATGTAGAAAGTTTGTCTGGCTTTGATTTAAATCATTTTTGTCCTCAAGATTGCCCATAATAGTATGTTATTCAAAATTTTATCGCTCATTTATGACACTGTAATTTTTACAGCAATGTCATATTCTATTTATCTGTGGCTCAAAAAAGGTTATACTCATAAACAAAGGTTTATGTATATATACCTTATTGCTGTTTTTTTCGTAGATGTTTTAGGGGTTTATATCAGACAGGCTTTTCAAATAGATCAGTTCTATTTGTATGTGCCTTTTAATATTTTATCTATTGTATATTTTAGTTATTTTTTTTGGGTAGATTACCAGAATAATATTAATAAATATTTTCTTTACGGGATTTCGTCTCTTACCATGTTGGTAATAACTTATATACAATTAGAGACGCCTATTATTAAGATAGATACCCGAATATTTGTAGCTTTAGTTCTATTTTTTCTTCTTATTAGTTTACAATGGTTGCTGTATATTATTAACCATATTGATGAAGAAAACATTACCCAAAAACAAGCTTTTTGGGTAAGCGTAGCTTTAATTATTTGGAGTGTTTTCGCTTTGTTTAGACTATTTCTTAATCAGTGGCTTTATGATTATGATAGAGATGTTTTTTCCATTATAGCCTATTTGTTCAATATAGCAAATATTACCATGTATCTTTTTTTCTTACAAGGTCTAAGGGTAATAAACAAAAAAAAGATAGCATAATTCATAAAATAGTACGTTTTGATTAGACATTTGCCAGATGCCGTTTTATTAGTTTTAATCTTTGCAATCGTTATTTTACTAATGTTTGTAGGGTTTATTATTTTAGTAGTCATGGTATATAGAAAGAAACAAATGGTTTTTATCAAAGAAAAATTGCTCCAAAAAATAGAATATCGAAACCAAATTCTAGAAAAAGAATTAGAAATACAAAAGAAAATTCAAGAAGAAAGAGAAAGAATCTCTCATGATATGCATGATGATTTAGGTGCGGGAATCTCTGCGCTAAAACTTCAAGCAGAATTTTTAAAACAAAAAGTAAACGAACAACACCTGAAAGAAGATATTAATGATTTACTTAAAACATCAGAAGAAATGAATCTTTCTATGAGAGAAATGCTTTGGAGTCTTAATTCCAATAATGACACTCTGGGCAATTTTATTCAGTATTTGACCATTTATTCCGAAAATTTTTTCAAAAAAACAGAGATTGAGATTAAGATAGATAGAAAAGTAGACCATCCTGATAAACAACTGAATGCAGAAACCAGAAGACATCTTTTTTTATGTGCCAAAGAAGCCTTAAATAATATTTACAAACACAGTCAGGCTAGAAGTCTTGGTATATTTTTTCTTTTAGAGCAAGATATTTTTACCTTAGAAATTATTGATGATGGAGTAGGAATAGAAAATAAAAAGAAATCAGGAAATGGCCTGCATAATATGGAAAGAAGAATGAATGCAATAAAGGGTAGTTTTGAGATAAAACCCTCTAAAAAAGGGTTGCATCTCTTCTTTCAGGTACAGCTGTAAAATTACACAAAAGTGTAATGGTATGGTAAAGTTTTCTTTTATACCTTTGTTCACGGTAGAAACAACCATGAAAACATTCTGAAAACACAAATTTAAACACTGGAAAAAATGAACGTCTTAGCAATAAGACGTTTTTTTATGCCACATTTGGTCGCCTTCTAATTGCAAATGAGTTTCAAAATTATTCGTGAAAAGTGCACCTGTTCCCAATCCTTGAGGTAAAGGATTTTTCTTGGTATAAGTGTACTGGCAAATCGCATTCAAACCAATATTACTTTCTAAAGCAGAAGTAATCCACCAGTTGATTCCTAAACTTTCTGCAATGGCAATCCATTCATCAGAACCCGAAAATCCGCCCACTAAAGCTGGTTTTAGAATAATGTATTGTGGTTTAATGGTTTCTAAAAGTTTCTTTTTTTCTTCAAAATCTATCACGCCGATAAGTTCCTCATCTAAAGCAATGGGAGTAGGTGTTTCTGCGCATAATTTCGCCATGTCATTCCAAGGAACACAGCAGTCCGTTGAATTTATTTCATCCGTTTCTTGGCTCTTTTTACTTTTTACTTGGCTCTTTTTTATCGGTTGCTCAATCGAATGAATTCCTAAATCTGCTAATTCTTGTAAAACAATTGTAGCTTCTTCATAAGAAAAAGCGCCATTAGCATCTACTCTGAGTTCCAATTGTTCTTTTGGGAATTTTTCTCTGAGTTTTTTGATGATTTCTTTTTCAGATTTCCAATCTACCCCTATTTTTAATTTGATGCATTCAAAACCTTTTGCTAATTTTTCTTCAATTTGAGATTGCATAAAATCTGCATTTCCCATCCAGATGAGTCCATTGATTTTTATAGAATCTTTACCATCAGTAAAATCACTCGGAAAATACAAATCTTCGCCATGTTCTAGGTTAAGAAGCGCTTGTTCTAATCCAAAAATAATAGAAGGATAATGCAGCAGTTCTTTTTTTAATACTTCAAAATCTGAATTGATATTTTCGCAAAGCCAAGTGAGTTTTTCTTCATAATCAGGAACGTCGTCATAGCTCAATCCTCTGAAAATGGCACATTCGCCAATTCCTTTTTTGTCTCCTTCAGAAATTTCTAATAAATAAGTTTCCTTAGTAGTAAGAACTCCTCTAGAAGTTCCACTGGCTTGTTTAAAGATGAGTTCGTGTCTGGTAAATTGAGTGTTCATTTAATTTGTTTTTTGTTGGCCTGCAAAAATAAAATACAGAATAGAGCCTAAAACGGGCAACAAAAGTACAATTAAAACCCAAATAATTTTATTGGTAGAATCCTTAAAATTGCTTTTTAAAATGTCAATAATGGCAAATATCCATAAAACAGAAGGTAAAAGAATAATGAACAAAACGAAAACCAAGTGCAGAATAGACAAGGACAAAAAAGTGAGAATCATGATAATATTTTGATATAAAAATAATAAAAAAATCGTAAAATCAAGAGAGACTTTACGATTTTATAATCAGCAATTTTATAAATTTCTAAGGTTTTAAAGCTTTTGCCATAAATTCTTCGGCTTTGGTTACCATTGCAGCACTTCCGCAGAAGAAAGGAACTCTTTGGTGCAATTCTGTAGGTTCTATTTCCAGAATTCTTCTGTAGCCATCACTCGCTTTTCCGCCAGCTTGTTCTGCTAATAATGCCATTGGATTGCATTCGTATAACAATCTCAGCTTTCCTTTTGGAGATTGTGACGTGGAAGGATAGATGTAAATTCCTCCTTTAATCATATTTCTGTGAAAATCTGAAACCAATGAACCAATATATCTAGAAGTATAAGGTCTGTCTCCTTCTTCTAACTGACAATACTTAATGTAATCTTTCACACCTTGAGGAAATTTAATGTAATTTCCTTCGTTAATGGAATAAATTTTTCCCGTAGTTGGGAATTTCATATTCGGGTGAGAAAGGTAATACGTACCAATAGATGGGTCTAAAGTGAATCCATTCACGCCATTTCCTGTGGTGTAAACAATCATGGTAGAACTTCCGTAAACTACATAACCAGCTGCTACTTGTTTTACACCTTTTTGTAAAAAATCTTTCAATTGAACAGGTGTTCCAGGCTCCGTAACACGTCTGTAGATAGAGAAAATGGTTCCTACTGAAACATTTACATCAATATTAGATGAACCATCTAATGGATCAATCAAAACCACATATTTATTAAGGTGAGCGTTGCTTGTCGCTTTAATTTCTATAAAATCATCACTTTCTTCAGAGGCAATTCCGCAGACTACTTCGCGCTGAGAAAGTGCTTCTATAAAAAGATTATTGGCTAAAACATCTAGTTTTTGTTGGTCTTCACCTTGTACATTCTGGTTTCCGGCATGACCGATGATTTCTGCGATTCCCGCCTTGTTTACTTCTCTATTCACTACTTTAGAAGCCAATCTGATGGCGCTCAAAAGTCTAGAGAGTTCCCCTGTGGAATATTTAAAATCGTCTTGTTTGTCAATGATAAATTCACCTAAAGTTTGAAAAGTTTGTTCAGACATTTTTTTGGTATTTGCTTGTTTGTAAATTTCGTAATTTTTAGTCATATTTCCCAAAAAATATTCAATTGATTCATATGGAAATAATTTAATAAATTTGAAGGTTTGAATTGATTTTAGATAAAAGAAGATGAAAATTTTTAAATTCGGAGGAGCATCAGTAAAAGATGCAGAGAGTGTAAAGAATGTAGCGAAAGTGTTAAACTCGCAAGGTTTTGAAAAATGCCTATTAGTAGTTTCTGCCATGGGAAAAACTACCAATGCATTAGAAAAAGTAGTAGAATACTATTTTAAGAAGGAAGATTACCAAAATGAGGTAGAAAAAATAAAACAATCTCACTTAGAAATTACCAAAGGTCTTTTTGCCGAAAATCATAAAATTTTTGGGGAAGTAGCTTTGTTTTTTGATGATTTAGAAGCTTTTTTGAGAAGAAATAAATCGCCAAATTACAATTTTGTGTATGATCAAGTGGTGAGTTGTGGTGAAATGATTTCGTCTAAAATTTTGAGTGAGTATCTTAATGACATAAACTTTAGCAATGCTTGGCTAGATGCTAGAGATTACATCAAAACAGATGACACGTACAGAGAAGGCGTAGTAAACTGGCAAGAAACCGAAAAGAATATTAGCGGTCTAGACCAGAATCAATCGTATGTTACACAAGGTTTCATCGGTTCAGAAGCCAATAACTTCACCGTAACTTTAGGAAGAGAAGGTTCAGATTACTCTGCTGCGATTTTTGCGTATTGTTTAAATGCTGAAGCCATGACCATTTGGAAAGATGTTCCAGGTGTGATGACAGGTGATCCTAGAAAATTTGAAAACGTAACCTTGCTTTCTAATATTTCTTACGAAGAAGCCATAGAAATGGCATATTACGGAGCTTCGGTAATTCACCCGAAAACCTTACAACCACTGAAGCAAAAGCACATTCCTTTTTATGTGAAATCTTTTGTAGAGCCAGAAAAACCTGGAACCAAAGTTGGAAATTCTGATGTAAACCAAAGCGAAGAAAGTTATATTTTGAAAGAAAATCAAGTGTTAATGAACATTTCTACGAGAGACTTTTCTTTCATTGCCGAAGATCACATTAGCCAGATTTTTAATCTTTTGGCAAAACATAAAATCAAAGTTTCTATGATGCAAAACTCTGCGATTTCTTTGGCGCTTTGTCTAGAAGATAAATTCGGGAAAATTGATGAGGTAAATCAATCGTTGACTCAACAATTCAGCACAGATGTAGTGAAAAATGTTTCGCTCTACACGGTAAGAAATGCCAATATGGACGAGCTTTCTAATTTCTATGCTGACAAAAAAATCCTTTTAGAACAAATTTCAAAAAACACAGTACAAATCGTTACGCAATAACCAAACATGAGCCTCATTTCTAAACAAGATTTTATCAAAGCAGCAGGATTGCAGAAATTCGGATTTATTAAAAGTCCGATTGCTTCTACCATTATGGGACTTACCAAATTGAATGATGTCAATAGATTGTATGACAGCATAAAACACCATGAAGGAGTAGCTTTTTTTGATGCTTTTCTCAAAAAATTAGAAATCCAATACGTAGCCTTCGAAGAAGATTTGGCTAAAATCCCTAAAACAGGACCTTTCATTTTGGTAGCCAATCATCCTTTAGGAGCGATTGATGGAATTTTGATGTGTAAAATCCTTACAGAAATTAGACCTGATTTTAAAATCATGGGCAATTTTCTTTTGCAGAAAATAGAGCCTATGAAAGATTATGTGATTCCAGTGAATCCTTTTGAAACTAGAAAAGAAGCATACAGCAGTATTTCTGGAATGCGTGATACTTTGAAACACCTTCAGGAAGGCGGTTGTATCGGTATTTTTCCTGCGGGAGAAGTGTCGAATCGTAACAATGTTTTTGATGAAGTTCTGGATAAGGAATGGGAAATTCCCGCGCTTAAATTGATAAAAAAAGCAAAGGTTCCAGTGGTTCCGATGTATTTTCATACCAAGAATTCGAGCAAGTTTTATAGCATTGCCAAAATTCATGCAGATTTGCAAACGCTCTTGCTTCCGTCTGAAATGATGAAGAAAAGAGACAAGCCTATTAGAATCAGAATAGGAAAGCCTGTTTCGCCAAAAATTCAAGAAGAATATGAATCGGTGAAAGAATTAGGCGATTTCTTGAGAAAGAAAGTCTACATGATGAAATCTTACTATGAAAGGAGAAAATCCATTGCGGAGCTCTTTAAACTGTCTAATTTGCCGATTAAATTTCCGCTGAAGTCTGGTCAAGAAGTGATTCAGAATATCATAGACGAAACGCCTCATGAAGACATTTTAAAGGATATAGAAAACCTTAAAAAGAAAGATAAACTCTTATTCTCCAACTCTAATTACGAAGCGTATTTCACCGAATATGACGAAATTCCTTCGATGATGAGAGAAATCGGAAGACAGCGTGAATTAACCTTTCGTGCAATAGGAGAGGGAACAAACCTGCCTTTTGATTTGGATGAGTACGATAAGCATTACCATCACCTCATTCTTTGGGATAATAGTGCTCAAAAAATTGCGGGAGCGTATAGAATGGCATTAGGTGCTCAAGTCATGAAGAAATTCGGAATTAGCGGCTTTTATACCAGTTCGTTATTTGAGTTTGACCAAGAAATACAGCCATTTTTTAGAAAAGTGATAGAAATGGGTCGTGCTTATGTAAATTTAGAATATCAACAAAAACCATTACCGCTCTTCTTGTTGTGGAGAGGAATTGTGCATGTTTGCCTCAAAAATCCTGAACATAAATTCTTAATGGGTGGAGTAAGCATCAGTAATAAATTCTCAGATTTTTCTAAATCTTTGATGATTGAATTTATGCGTTCGCATTATTATGATTCTGTGGTGGCGCAATACGTGCACCCTAAAAACGATTTTAAGGTAAAACTCAAAGTAAAGGAAAAACACCTCTTTTTCGAAGGTTTAGACAATGATTTGAATAAGTTTGATAAACTCATTGATGATTTAGAGCCAGAGATGAGAATGCCCGTTTTAATTAAAAAATACATCAAGCAAAATGCTAAGGTTATCGCATTTAATGTAGACCCTAATTTCAATGATGCGATAGATGGACTCATGTATATCAGAATAAGTGACCTTCCAGAAAGTACGATTAAGCCCGTTTTAGAAGAAATGAGCGAACAATTAAAAGAAAGTTAAAAAATAATGAACTTGAAAATCAATTGTTTTAGTATTTAGTTGAAATTTAAAGGGCAAATATTTGCATGGTATACAAAAAGTGTTTAATTTTGCACAACTTAAAAACTAAGACAAAAGAAAATTGGTTTCTTAGCTCAGTTGGTAGAGCAACGGACTGAAAATCCGTGTGTCCCTGGTTCGATTCCTGGAGAAACCACATACATTTTTCAATTTGCCCTTAAATTTTTAAAAATTTAAGGGTTTTTATTGAAAGTTTGTTTTAAATCATTTAGGTTTCTTAGCTCAGTTGGTAGAGCAACGGACTGAAAATCCGTGTGTCCCTGGTTCGATTCCTGGAGAAACCACGTTGAAATGTTCAATTTCAAGCAATTGCCCTTAAATCGCAAGATTTAGGGGCTTTTTGTTTTTATTAGATATCAAATAATATCAATTTTTCTCAATTCGTAAGGTGACCTATTCGGTTACCTCTAATTTTTTTAAGCATATAGGTAACCGAATTCTCTGGAAAAGCCCATGAATAAGCTTGTTTCATTTTTGAACATCTTGTGAAAAAGGGCACTTTAAATTTATTTTAACTTTTAAAGTCACCAGTATGAATGCAAAAATTTCGGTATTATTCTATGCGAAAAAATCCAAAACAAAATCTAATTTACGCGTTCCTATTTATTTGCGAATTACCGTGAATGGAAAGCGTGCAGAATTTTCTACTGGAAAAGATGTAGAGATTTCCAAATGGAGTTCCGCTCAAAATCGTTTAAAAGGTAATTCTGAAGAAGCGAGAGCTATAAATAAGTATTTAGACATCTTGAAATCTAATGTTCTAGTTTTGGAAAACAAATTAGCGCTATCAAGGGAAAGTTTTGATGCAATAGATATTAAAAACCTATTAACAGGTGCAAATACTACTCAAAGATACCTCATTCCAATTTTTGAAAAACACAACTCCAAAATAGAAAAACTTTTAGGTAAGGAATACGCACCAGCTACACTTAAGAATTTTAAAACTTGTTTGGCTCATTTGAAAGAATTTTTGTGGAAGTTTCATAAAAAATCCGACATTGATATTCAGAAACTGGAACCATCATTTCTAAACGATTTTGATTTTTTCTTGCGAACCAAACCCAATATCAATAATAATTCAGCAGTAAAACACACCAAAAATTTAAGTA
>NZ_JASMRM010000011.1:0-99290 GCF_041431305.1 Cloacibacterium sp. Arc13 | reverse complement strand
CTTCCAAATATTTTTTCAAATATTTTTATGTTCTCGTCTCGTATCTCTTTCCTTAATTAGCTCCTGCGCTTCCCGTTATTTTGGTGATGCAAAAGTACGAAGTTTTACACAATCCCCAAATTTATTTACATGTTTTTTATGACATAAATCACAACTTACTGAAAACTAATAGGAAAAATTTAATTTTAATTTATGTTAAATAGAGAACTTCAATTAGCAATCTCCATTTAGCCCCGATTGAAACGGAAATCCTTTTTTGGCGAGAGGCTTTGACGAGCCAAAAAGATTGCAGTGGAAAGCGGGAAATAGCTCCTAAATTTTCTCATAAATCGTTAAAAGAAACTCTGCAAATGATTTTTCGAGGGCAATAATATCTCCTGTTTTATAATTTATCCCTGGTGAAGCTGCTGAATTGGTCGAGATTTTCTTCCCTGAAATCTGAAAATATTGTTCTAGCTGGTTATTTTTAGCCTGAAGTTTTATTCTAGAGCCTAAAAATTTACCCACTGAAATATCTGTAATCTCTTGTTGAGATAAATCTAACTGAAGAAAACTTCTCTGTGGCAACTTTATTTTTTTATTATTAATCCTTACTTCTATTTCTTTTTCTGGATTAATGAGGTAGACTGTATTTTCTTTTTGAGGAATGGTTTGTTTTTCCTTATAATATATATATAGTATATAGTGATGCGGATTAAAGGTAGAATTACCTTCTATATTTTCGGCAGGCTTCATATAATAGGTATTGCCACCGATAGATTTTGCTTTTTTATAAATTTCTGAAAAAACAGCAGAATCATCGTTAGAAAATCCTGAAACTTCTATTTTTCCTAAATATTGAGCATCTGTTTTGGGTTCTTCCTTGAGAGCATACAAAAATTTATCGCTATTGGCATGAATTTCTTTGGCTTCTGTAAGGAATATATTCTGAGAGAAACAAAAACTACTATATAATACTATATATATGTATAAGATTTTTTTCATTTTAATTATTTTGTAATATTTGAATGCAGTCTTCTAGACTTTCTTCCCAAGGTTTTAATTGGATAGCATAGGTTTTAGAAATTTTGTCTAAATCTAGAACGCTATTTTTTGGTCTTTTTGCTGGTGTAGGATATTGCGACGTCTCGATTGTGTTTAATTTAATCTTAGCTTCTGAAAGTTCTGCAATTTTTTCCGCAAAGTCAAACCAAGAAATTCTGCCCAAATTAGAAAAATTAAAAATCCCAGGTGTAATTTTTCCTAATTTAATGATTTTCATAATCGTTTCTGCTAAATCATTGGCATTGGTTGGTTGACCAAATTGGTCTGCTACAATACTTAATTCTTCTTTGGCAGCGAAAAGATTCAACATGGTTTTAACAAAATTTTTGCCAAATTCTGAATACACCCATGAAGTTCTGAGAATAACCGAACAAGGATTTACTTCTAAAGCCAATTCGTCTCCTGCTAATTTGGATGCGCCATAAACTCCCAAAGGACTGGTAAAGTCTTCTTCAGTATATGCTAAATTATTTTCGCCATCAAAAACATAGTCTGTAGAAACGTGAATAAACTGCGCATTATTTTCTGCACATGCTTCTGCCAAGTTTTCTGTACCATCTGCATTTACCAAAAAAGCTTTTTCTACCTCTGTCTCTGCTAAATCTACCGCAGTATAAGCCGCAGTATTAATACAAAAATCAGGAGCATTTTGCCAAAAGAAATCATTTACTTCTTCTTTATTGGTAATATCTAATGTTTCTGAATCTGTAAAAATAAATTCGAATTCTTCAAATTGAGAAGAAATTTTCTGAAGACATTGTCCTAATTGTCCGTTTGCTCCAGTAACTAAAATTTTTTTCATTTTAAAATAATTTTATGAAGTTCTAAAAAAGAAATAGCGTTTAAATCTTTTTCGGAAATTAATTGTTGCTCTGCTGGAATTCTCCAGTCAATATTTACGGTTTTATCTAATGGATGAATGCCACATTCTGACTCTTTATTATAAAAATCATCACACTTATATCCCACTAATACTGTTTCTGAAAGTACAGAATACCCATGCAAAAAACCTTTTGGCACAAATAATTGCCATCTGTTTTCTTCGGTGAGTTCCACGGCAAAAGACTGACCAAAAGTGGGAGAGTTTTTTCTTACATCTACTGCAACATCTAAAATTCTACCTTGTACGCAATACACCAATTTAGCTTGCGCATAAGGTGGAAGTTGCATGTGTAAACCTCTGATTGCTCCGTAATGTGAAAACGCAAGGTTATCTTGAACAAAATCTACTTCTTTGCCAGAAAGTTTTTGGAAAATATTTTTATTATAATTTTCGAAAAAATAACCGCGATTATCGTTCCAGATTTTCGGTTTTAAAATAAAACAATCTAAAAGAGGTGTTTTTTCTAGCTCCATCTTATCCTTTATTTAAAATTCTAAAATATTGAACTCTATCTTTGAACTCTTGATGAGGAATTTCTACCAAATACTGAGAAAAAAGCTCTTTAGTTTCTGTTGGCAATGCTTCAGATCTTCTTGTTTTCATATTGAAATAAATAACCGTTATCCAAAGTACTGCAAAAACTTCTTTTTCGTTTTCGTCTTTCATCAGAATTTCTACTTTAGAAATTCTGTCAGACATTTCGATGGTTTTACTGCTGATTACAACTTTGGTATTTGCTTTTACTTCTTTTAAATAGGCAATTTCATTCTGAACCGCTACCCAAGTACAACCTGTTCTTCTGAAATAATCTTCGTAGGTGAAACCGTAAAATTCTTCTACATGATCTTCTCTAGCGTTGAGCATGTACTCCAAATATTTTACATTATTAAGATGACCAATTGGGTCGCAATCGCTGAATCTAATTTTTACAACACTCGAAACTTCTTTTTCCATTTTCATAATTTAAGATTAATGTTCTTTATTTTCTTATAAAGAATGATGGTACAAAAATAAATAAAAAAACCACCTTATGGTAAGGTGGTTTTATAATATTTAGGATATAAATTAGATTCCTAATTCTTTTTTTACAGCAGCTGTAGCATCTGGACCAGCTTTGTAGATTAATCCATTAGTTGCAGAATCAAAAATGAAATCCCAACCGTTTGCTTTAGCAGCTCTGGTAATAGCATCATTTAATCTTTTTTCGATTGGTGCATAAGCAGCGTCTTGTCTGTCTAATAAATCTTTTTGAGCAGTCTGAGACATTTGCTGAAGATTTTGTTGAGTTTTACCCAATTCAGCTTCTTTAGCTTCTCTTTGTTGAGCTGTTAATTTAGCACCTTCTTGTTGATATTTCTGAACATCTGCTTGGAAAGCAGTCGCTAGTTTTTCTAATTCTGCTTGTTTAGCAGTAGAGAAAGCTTTTAATTGTTCGTCAGCCTTTATTTTTTCTGGCATCATGTTAAGAATAGCTGCCACATCTACTGTAGCTATCTTCTGAGCCTTTGCAACTCCGAACGACATAAACATCATCACTGCTGCAAATAATACGCTTAATTTTTTCATGTTTTTCTAAAAATTTAAATTGTTTATTATTTTACTATTTTTTATTTTTTGCTTTAGCGTCTTTACTTTTTGTGTCTTCTTTAGAAGGACCTTTAAGTAATTGGTCTAAAACTTTGTCGGTGTAATCATATCTTTTATCAAGAAAAATAACACTCATATTACTACTTTTATCAAGAACTATGCCCAAACTATTTTTTTCTGTAACTGTTTTGATGGCATTCCAAATTTGGTCTTGAAAAGGTTTTGCTAAATTGGCTCTAAATTTATTAATTTCTCCTTCGCCGCTGAATTTTTCAGCAATAAATTTTTTAATTTTTTTATCGAGATTTTTTACTTCTGCCTCTCTTTGTTTTAATTGCTCTCCTACTAAAAGTACTTTTTCATTTTCAAAAGCGGCTTTTTTTGCATCATATTCTGCTTGTAGGGTTTGCAATTCTGTTTCCCAAGCTTTGATTTGTTCTTCTAATCTCGCTTGTGCTTCTGTATACTGTGGCAATTTACTCAAAATATAATTGGTATCTACCACTCCTATTTTTTGTGCAAATGTAACAGAATTAGCAGTTAAAAATATTAAAAATATTAAAAAAACTTTTAAATTTTTCATATTAATGATGATTGTGTGTTATAATGACTGGTTCATCAAGAAGTGAGTCTGCCATCCTGAAGGTTCTGAGCCACCAATAGTTTTATCAAATCCATAAGCGAAATCAAATCCTATTAAACCGAATGCACCCATGTAAACTCTAATCCCCACTCCTACTGATCTTTTTAACTGAAACGGATTAAATGCAGAATAATTGTTCCAAGTGTTTCCTGCTTCAGCAAAAGTTAATGCAAAAATCTTTGCAGTTTGATTCATAGAAATAGGATATCTTAATTCTGCTGCATATCTGCTGTAGATTGTTCCACCACCAATTGGTGTAATATCTGTAGCCGAACCTCCTTCTGTAGAAGCATTTTCGTAACCTCTTAACGGAACTAATTCTCTACCATCAAATCTACCACCTAATAAACCTGTACCTCCTACATAGAATCTTTCGAAAGGTGGAGCTCCTAAATCTTTATTATATCCGTCTAAGAATCCCATTTCTGCGGTACTTCTTAGAACCAACTTACCAATTACTTCGTTATAAGCATCTGCTTTAAACTTAATTTTATAGAATTCCATCCATCTGTATTTCTCTTGTGGAGTCATAGATGAATAATCTTTATTTTGGAATAAAGAGTAAGGCGGCGTAAACTTAATAGTAGCTTCAATATTAGAACCTGTAGTTGGGAAAATTGGGTCATAACCTGCAGAATTTCTACTTAGACCAACATTGAAACTAAAGTTATTAGCATTACCATTACTCACAGTAGTAGAACCAAACTGGAATGGATAATTCTTGAAATTATAACTCTGGAATGAAATCCCTGTATATAGAGAAAAATAGTTATCTGGCCAATTTAAAAGTCTATTCAAACCTGCACTTGCTGAGAAAATATTTAATTTCTGACTAGCTCCAGTATAATCTTTATAATTAACCATAGATTGGCTAAGACTTACTGATAGCGCTGTAGGTCTGTTCCCAAATAACCAAGGTTCTGTAAATGATAAACTGTAGTTTTTGAAATACTGACCAGCTTGCGCTTGTACAGAAAGCATCTGTCCATCTCCTTGTGGAACTGGTTTGAAATCTTTAAGTTTCAAGAAATTTCTTAGTGAAAAATTATTGAAAGTTAAACCTAAAGTTCCGATAAATGAATTACCACCGTAACCAGCTTGTAACTGAACCTGTGATGAACCTTTTTCCACTAAAGTCCAATGAACATCTACCGTATTATCTTGTTGATTCGGTTGGATATCTTGACCAATTTGTTGTGGGTCAAAGAATTGCATTCCAGCTAAATCAAAATACGTTCTTTTGATATCTAATTTAGAGAATAAATTCCCTGGTTTTGTTCTAAGTGAACGAAGAATTACATGGTCATGAGTAGTAGTGTTACCAGACCAAGTTACTCTATTCCAAGTTGCTTTTTCTCCTTCTTTAATTCTAATTTCTATATCGATAGAATCTCCTCTTACAGCTTTTTCTACTGGAATTACACTAGAAAATAAATAACCATTATTCAAGTAAAGTGATTTGATATCTGTATCATCTTCTTTACCACCATCTTCACCTACTTTTTTGTTAAAACCTACTGCATCATAGATTTCTCCTTTTCTGTAGCCTAACAATTTTTGTAAAACTTCTGTAGAATAAGAAGTATTTCCAATGAAATTGACATCACCGATGTAATATTTTTTTCCTTCGTTTAGTTTTACATTGATATTAAATCCTTTATCATTTCTCCAAACTGAGTCAGAAACAATTCTAGCATCTCTAAATCCTAAAGAGTTATAATAACTGATAAGATTTATTTTGTCTTCTTCGTATTTATCTTTAATGAATTTTGATGGTTTTAGAATTCCTTTGATACCAAATCTTTTTTGTTTTGTTTCTTTGAAACCTTTTTTTCTAAGTTTCGCATCAGAAACTTGGTCATTTCCTTCGAATTCTATTTTTGCAATTTTCACTCTTTTTCCTTTAGCCACTTCTATCGTCCAGTCTACAAGGTTAGGGTCATTTGCATTAATTTTGTCTTGAATGGTGATTTTCGCATCAGCGAAACCTTTCTTCACATATTCTTGAGGAACTTTATTTTTAAGTGACGAAATTAAGTCATTGGTAATTTTAGTTCCAGGTTTTAGGTTATTATCTTTAATGAGTTTTTCATTTTTAGATTTTCCTACTCCTTTTCCTACGAATTTCACTTCGCCTAATTCCATAAGGTCTTGTAAGTAGAATTTAAGAACTACGCTTTGTCCTTCTACATCTTCTACATATACTTCTACTTCTGAGAATGATTCTGTTTCCCAAAGTTTTTTAACAGCGCTGCTTATTTTTTGTCCAGGAATATCTACTACTTCTCCTTTGCTAAGTCCCGTAAATCTCAAAATTTGAGCAGGAGAGTATTTTTTTACACCATCTACTACAATATCTTTTAAAATATAAGAAGAAGGCTGATTTTGGGCAGCGGCAGTTTCTTGGTTAGGAGTTACCTGCGCCGAAAGATTTACAGACGCAAAAAATAAAAAAATTGGGATTAAAATATATCTCATTGGTTATAATATTCTATAAAAAAAATTAATTAGTGATTTGTTCACTGGTTTTACCAAATCTTCTTTCTTTGTTTTGGTAGTTTATGATACATTCATATAGGCTTTCTTCTTGAAAATCTGGCCAAAATATATCTAAAAATTGTAATTCTGCATATGCAATTTGCCACAATAAGAAATTACTAATTCTAACTTCTCCACTGGTTCTGATTAATAAATCTACTGGAGGTAGATTTTTAGTATAAAGATGATTTTCGAATAGTGCTTCATCTATATCTTCTGTAGAAATTTTTCCCTCTTTTACTTCTTGGGCAATTTCTTTTACCGCATTCAGAATTTCTCTCTGTGAGCCATAACTTAATGCTAGAACCAAATTACTTTTAGTATTATTTTTAGTAAGATCTACTACATTAAGCAATTGTTCTTTTACCAAGTAAGGCAACTTCTCTATTTCCCCGATTACATGTAACCTTATTCCTTTAGAAAAAAGTTCTTCGGCTTCTTCTAGCAAAGTTTCAGAAAGCAAACTCATTAAAGTATCTACTTCATCAGAAGGACGATTCCAATTTTCAGTAGAAAAAGTGTATAACGTAAGACATTCTATTCCTACCTTATCACATGCAGAAATTGCATTTCTTACAGAAGTGACACCGCTTTTATGGCCAAAGGTTCTTTCTTCTCCTCTAGATTTTGCCCATCTTCCATTTCCATCCATGATTATTGCTACATGTTTTGGAAGACTATTTTTATCAATTTTTTCTAATATATCCTGCATCATTATTTACTTATTGACAATAACATGGTGGTCTTCCAAAAGAATAAGAAAGACCAAGAGAAAGAGAATTCATCCAGTCTTTAGAATTAAGATTTCCTAAATTAAATTCATCACTATAATCTAGCGTATCTGTATTAGTCGCTCGGAACATGAGTTCTGTAAAAAGCGACCAATTATAATCAAACTTATATTTAAAACCAAGACCAAAAGGAATTGCAAAAGCAAGTTTATTACCATCTAATCTTGTACTAAAAACCAAACCTGATATCCCTCCGAAAATATAAGGGCTAATCATACTTCTTTGTTCTTCATTTACTGGAAGAAAATTATAATCAAAAATAGCTGAAGCTTCATAAACCGAATTAGAACCTTTAGCTCTTCTGCTTAATCTGTATAATTCTTGAGCATATCTATCATCAAAATGAATACGATTATAAGCTAATCTAAATCTTATAGATTGATAAGGGTTAAAATTCATTCTATACATAATAGCACCATAAAAAGGAAGCTTATCCTTTGTAAAGCTATTTCCATCTGGTAATGGATTAATATATTTGGTCTTGCCAATATCTCCAGTGAGATTACTTGTTCCTAATTGTATACCTATCTCATGTCTTTGAGCGTACGCTAAAAAACTAAAAAAGAATAGAATAATGATTACTAATGTTTTTCTCTTCATGGTGCTGTTTGCTATTGTACAACTTCAGCGGTATAATAATCTGCAAATATAACATATTTTTACATTAAGAATTATCTTAATGTTTAGTTAAATATCACCACTTAAAGTATAAATTTTATTTAAATATTTTTATTTAAACCAAAATCTGTTTTAAATATTGTTTATTATCCTCAAAACGCTATTTTAAAATGAATTAAATATTGATTTTTGAACTGCTATTTTAATAGCCTTTCACTTAACACGCCATTCTTTGCCAAATCATACTCATACTGTGAACAAGGAACGCATTTTTGAATATTTTCATCACTACCAAAATACCACAATCCCGTAAAACTATCTCTTTTGAAAGCAAATTCCTGATCGTCTATCAACACCCAAAAAGTATCGTAATGACGTTCTTTTGGATGCGTTTTTTGAATATCAATTCCCTCCAATAAATACCAAAGCATTTGTGCCAACAATTGATGATTCAGAACATTTTCAGCATCTGCATTGAAATTAAAAATTCCCGCCATTTTCAGATTTTCGCCTAAGCCAATTTCTTTCATCACGGCACAAATTTCCCTTCTGTTCAAGCCATTAATTTGAGGATTTACTGAAAAAGCTTCTGCAAAACTTTCCACCGCATCACAATTCAGGGTAACCAAATCTGCTCTACGGAAAAACGGCTCTATTCTATCGGTATTTCCCATCATTTCAGCCAATCTTATCACATCAAACTCTACACTTTTCATGAGTTTCACCGCATCTATTTCGTTCAAATGCTTCTGATAACCAAGATGATGATAATCTTTAAGGCTCAATAATTTAGAATTGAAAATTTTCTGTAAAAAGTTTTGTTCATTAATTCCTTCGCCTTCATTGGAAAGGTCAATTTTATTATTAATTTGAGTATATCTGATGTTTTTTTGATGAAAATTAAGCGCATGAATCATCGCAATCGACAGATCATTTCCACCACCTACAACAATCGGAACTGTATTTTTATACAAACACGACGAAAGAATTTCCTGCAAAATATAGTGCGTATCTTGAAGTGATTTCCCGGAAATAAGATCTCCCAAATCACAAATCGGGATTTCAAAATCAAATTTCGAAAGTTTATAAAATTCTTCTCTTACCGTATCAAAATTTTTGGCAATGGCATTTCCTTTGCCGCCTCTGTAATCGCTACAAAAAACCAACAAAATTCCGTTTTCTGGAATTTCATTCGTAATCACACTTCCTAATTGCCACGGTTGAGTTTCTATTTTTTTGGGTGAGATGATAATGTCTTCTATGTTCATTTTTTGAGTTTACTGTTTTCTGATTCGGTTCTTTTAAAAACCTTTACTACAAACTTACAAAATAAGTTCTGCTAAAAGAAAAACTTATACTTTTTTTTCAATTTTAAATCTGCGGGAAGTAATTTTAAGTTTTGGCTAAAGCCAAATAGTTTCTCCACAAAAAAAGCGGACTAAAGTCCGCTCCTATTGATTTTATAATCTTTTGAAAATTATTTCTTCTTCGTTGCAGGTTTTTTAGCAACTGTTTTCTTTGCCGCAGGTTTTTTCTTTTCAGCAAAAGCTGTTTTATCCTGATCAGTAATCCATTTTTTTACTTCATCCAGAGAAACGGTTTGCAATTCTTCTGCTTCATACTTGCTTCCGTCTTCTTTTTTAGGGATTTTGAACATTCCTTTTCCGAATTTAATAAAAGGACCCCATCTTCCGTTTTCAATAGAAATTTTTTCTTTTTCCCATTGCTGAATATAACGATTCGCTTCCTTCTCTAATTTGGCAGAAATGAGTTCTTCAATATCTCCTTGAGAAAGATTGTCAAAATCATATTTCTTAGGAACATTTACATATAAATCTTTGTATTTTACAAATGGTCCAAATCTTCCTGTTCCTTTCGTCACAGGTTCACCTTTATAAGTGGCAATTGGCGCATCTGCTTCTATTTTTTCTTTAATAAAATTTTCTGCAACCTCTTGAGTTACCGAAAAAGGATCTGTTCCTCTTCCAATAGAAATAAAAGCATCTCCCCATTTTACATAAGGCCCGAATCTTCCTACGCCAACAGAAACTGGTTTTCCTTGGAATTCATTTAAATCAAAAGGAATTTTAAATAATTCTAAAGCTTCTTCAAAACTGATGGTATTGATATTTTGCGTTGGCAAAAGTGAAGCGTAAGTCGGTTTCTCTTCATCATCATTTTCCCCAATTTGAATCATCGCACCATATCTTCCCATTCTAGCGTAAACATTTTTGCCAGATTTAGGATCTACACCTAATAATCTCTCACCAGTAGCTCTATCTGCATGTTCTTCTACATCTTCAATTTTCGGGTGGAAATTATCATAGAAATGTTTCAGTGTTTCTTTCCATTTTTCTGAACCATTGGCAATATCGTCAAAATCTTGTTCTACTTTTGCAGTAAAACCATAATCTAAAATTTCATTGAAATTATTGATTAAGAATTCATTCACCACTTCGCCAATATCTGTAGGAACGAATTTATTTTTATCTCCACCAAATTTCTCCGTCAAAACTTCTTTTTTCAGTCCAGATTTTCCTAGAGAAAGCTTTACGATTTCTCTTTCTTGTGGAAGAATCTCGCGTTTATCAACATATCCTCTATTCTGAATCGTCTGAATCGTTGGTGCATAAGTAGAAGGTCTACCAATTCCCAATTCTTCTAATTTTCTTACCAAAGCAGCTTCCGTATATCTTGCTGCTGGTTTAGTGAATTTTTCGGTAGCTGTAATTTTTTTATAGCTTAAAACTTCGCCTACATTTACTTTTGGCAATAGTTTTTCGTTGTTTTCCTCATCATCTTCTTCAGTTTTCGAAATTCCATAGACTTTCAGGAAACCATCGAAAACAATTACCTCACCTTGTGCTTCGAAATGACTTGGCAAAGCAGAATTCCCGATTTCAATTACGGTTTTTTCAATTTTTGCATTTGCCATCTGAGAAGCTAGAGTTCTCTTATAAATGAGTTGATATAATTTATTGAGTTGTGCATCACCAATGGTTTTCACTCCAAAATCAGTCGGACGAATTGCTTCGTGCGCTTCTTGAGCAGATGCAGATTTCGTAGTGTAATTTCTTGGCGAAGAATATTCTGCCCCGAATTCTTTTTCGATGAAATCTTTAGCAGCACTAATCGCATCTTGAGAAAGATTTACTGAGTCTGTTCTCATATAAGTAATGTACCCTTCTTCGTAGAGACGCTGTGCAATTCTCATGGTAGAAGTTACATTGTATCCTAATCTATTAGACGCTTCCTGCTGCAATGTAGAGGTAGTAAAAGGTGCAGAAGCAGAACGTGTTCCTGGCTTTTTTTCTACATTTAAAACTTTGAATTCAGTATTTTGAGATTTTTCTAAAAATGCTTCCGCTTCTTTTTCTTGAGTAAAATCTTTTTTCAGTTTTGCGGCAATTTCTTGCTTTTCTGCATTTAAGAAAGTTCCTTCCACTTTATAAGTAGAACTCGGTTTGAAATTTCTAATTTCTTGTTCTCTTTCTACGACCAATCTTACTGCAACAGATTGTACTCTACCTGCCGAAAGTCCTGTTTTCACTTTTTTCCAAAGTACTGGCGACATTTCAAAACCTACAATTCTGTCGAGAACCCTTCTTGCTTGTTGAGCATTTACGAGATTCTGGTCAATTTTTCTTGGGTTTTCAATCGCTTTCAGGATTGCATTTTTGGTAATTTCGTGGAAAACAATACGCTTAGTATTTTCTTCTTTGAGTTTTAATTCTTGTGCTAAATGCCAAGCAATAGCTTCTCCTTCACGGTCTTCATCGGAAGCCAACCAAACGATTTCCGCTTTTTTCACCGCTGCTTTCAGTTCAGTTACTAATTTCTTTTTATCAGCAGAAACTTCGTAATCTGGCGTGAAGGTTTTAAGGTCTATTCCCATTCCTTTTTTGGGTAAATCTCGGATATGACCGAAGCTAGATTTCACTTCGAAATCTTTCCCGAGATACTTCTGAATGGTCTTCGCTTTTGCTGGTGACTCTACGATTACTAGATTTTTTGACATGCACAAAATTTTTGCAAAAGTAGAAACTTTTTTTTAAACAATCGTTTTTAGCAATTTTCTTACGGTTATCTTTTCTTCAAATAAAGTATTTTATCTTCGTTTCATTCATTTTTTCTATAATAAGAAGTTGGTTTTTCTTGGCATTTAATTTGATGAAATTCTGACAATGATTTATTTTTGCACTATCAAAAAATGAAAACCTCAACATCTACTTTTACAAAACTTCAAAAAATGAATTGCTGTTGTCCTTTTAAAAACCGAAAGAGGACAGATTAGCTTATTTATTTTTTAAAAAACACACATGTTATCATATATCACTGAGTCCTCGAAATGAGGACTTTTTTTTATTTAATTAAAATTTCATTTATGCCCACAGAAAACAAAATCAGAATAACCGCATTTTTAGTATTTATCTTAACCATTTTATACATCACCACTCATTCCATTTGGATTCCTCTTTTTCTATTGATAGATTTCGCTTTGAGAGGTTCTGGATATGGAAAATGGAGTGTTTTAGGATTTTTAGCTGAAAAAATAGTTTCGATTTTTAATTTAGAACAAAAACCCATTTATTTTCCCCCGAAACAATTTGCAGCACAAGTAGTATTTATTTTTTCATTGACTTTACTGATTTTTAATCTTCTCGAAATCAACAGTCTTATTGTAAGCGGAATTTTGCTGATTTGCGCAGGTCTAGAGGCGTTTTTCAATTTCTGTGTAGGATGTTATGTGTACAATGCTTATTATCACTTCAAAAATAAATAGCATTTATTTAACATTTTCAAAAGGTACAACTGTATTAAATTCTGCTATTTTTGTAGAATACAAATCTTATTTTATTGAAAAACTTCATTCAAAATTCCATTAAAAGTCAGAAAGTATTCTATCGATATTTTCGCAGGAAAGGTATTAAAAGACTTTTCAAAGAAAATATCTTAGAAAGTGATGGAAACAACAAAAGTAAAGCACTTTCTATCGCCTTAGGAATTTTTATTGGAGTTTCTCCTTTTTGGGGATTTCATACTGTTTTAGCGCTTTCGTTGGCAACAGTTTTTAAGCTGAATAAGTTTCTTACATTTGTATTTTCTCAAATCAGTTTAGCGCCTTTCATTCCCTTTATTATAGGGATTTCTATGTTTTTCGGTTCGTTTTTCGTGGAAGGGAAAACCAATTTTTCTCATCAAGAATTGGATTTAGAAATGGTAAAACATAACCTGTTACAATACATCGTGGGAAGTTTTATTTTCGCCACTTTGTTAGCGATTAGTTTTGGTTTTACATTTTTCTATTTATTAAATATTTTCCGAAAAGAAAGTACGTCTTAACTCACTTAAAACCAATATTTTTAACCAAAAATTAATAAAAAATCCACGAAAATTCATTATATTCGCACACTTAAATTTTAACAGTAGAAACCGAGATATAATGAAGAAGTTCACAGAATACAAGCAACTTAACCTAAATGCTGTAGCAGAAAACGTTGCCAATTTTTGGAAAACCAATCAAACCTTTAAAAAATCCGTAGAAACACGCGAAGGAAAACCTGAATACGTTTTTTACGAAGGACCGCCTTCTGCAAACGGAATGCCGGGAATTCACCACGTAATGGCGAGAGCATTAAAGGATATTTTTTGCCGTTATCAAACGCAAAACGGAAAGCAAGTTTTCCGTAAAGCTGGTTGGGACACGCATGGTTTACCTGTGGAACTAGGTGTAGAAAAAGAACTCGGAATTACCAAAGAAGACATCGGTAAAAAAATTACCGTAGAAGAATACAACCAAGCATGTAGAAATGCTGTAATGCGTTATACAGACGTTTGGAATGATTTGACAGAAAAAATTGGTTATTGGGTAGATTTAGACAATCCTTACATTACCTACGAACCCAAATACATGGAAACAGTTTGGTGGCTATTAAAACAATTGTACAACAAAGATTTATTGTACAAAGGTTACACCATTCAGCCGTATTCTCCAAAAGCAGGAACTGGACTTTCTTCTCACGAACTGAACCAACCAGGAACCTACAGAGATGTTTCTGACACTACCGTTGTCGCGCAGTTTTCTGTAAAAAATCTTTCTGAAAAAGCATCAGAGATAATCTCGAATCTCAAATCTCAAATCTCAAATCTAAGCATTCTTGCTTGGACGACAACTCCTTGGACTTTGCCTTCTAACACAGCTCTTGCTGTAGGTAGAGACATAGAATATGTTTTAGTTAAGACTTTCAATCAATATACTTTTGAGCCGATTAATATTATTTTGGCTCGTCCGTTATTGGAAAAACAATTCGGTAAAAAATTTGTAGAAGGAACAGATGAAGACTTCGGAAATTACACTGCTGAAAGCAAAACCATTCCTTACCAAATCTTAGCAGAATTTACCGGCGAAGATTTAGCAGGAACCACTTACGAACAACTCATTCCTTGGTTTTTACCCGCAGAAAATCCTGAAAAAGCTTTTAGAGTAATTATCGGAGATTTTGTGACGACTGAAGACGGAACGGGGATTGTTCACATTGCGCCAACTTTCGGGGCAGATGATAACAGAGTTGCCCAAGAAAACGGAATCCCTCCAATGTTGGTGAAAGATGAAAATGATAATTTAGTTCCGTTAGTTGACTTAACTGGTAGATTTTTAAAAGGCGAAAACGTTCCTGAACTTTTCAGCGGAAAATATATTAAAAACGAATATTACGATGAAGGAACTGCTCCTGAAAAATCTTGGGATATAGAACTCGCGATTTTGTTAAAAACCGAAAACAAAGCCTTCAAAGTTGAAAAATATGTTCACAGTTATCCGCATTGTTGGAGAACTGACAAACCAGTTTTGTATTATCCTTTGGATTCTTGGTTTGTAAAAATGACTTCAGTAAGAAATCGTTTGGTAGAACTCAATGAAACCATCAATTGGAAGCCAAAATCTACAGGTGAAGGAAGATTTGCCAATTGGTTAGAAAATGTAAACGACTGGAATCTTTCTCGTTCAAGATATTGGGGAATTCCTTTGCCAATCTGGAGAAGCGAAGATTTGAAAGAGCAAAAAGTTATTGGTTCTGTAGAAGAATTGGTGAATGAAATTCAAAAATCTATAGATGCTGGTTTTATGACGGAAAGTCCTTTCAAAGATTTTGAAGTAGGAAATATGTCTGCTGAAAATTATGCAAAAATAGATTTACACAAAAATATTGTAGATGCCATCACTTTGGTTTCAGATAGCGGAAAACCAATGAAACGTGAATCTGATTTGATTGATGTTTGGTTTGACTCTGGTTCTATGCCTTATGCACAACTTCATTATCCTTTTGAAAACAAGGAAATGATTGACAGCGGAAAAGCTTTCCCTGCAGATTTTATTGCAGAAGGAGTAGACCAAACTAGAGGTTGGTTTTATACACTTCACGCAATTGGAACTACGGTTTTTGATTCTATTGCTTATAAAAATGTAATGTCTAACGGTTTAGTACTTGACAAAAACGGACAAAAAATGTCTAAACGTCTCGGAAATGCAATTGACCCGTTTGAAACTTTACAAAAATACGGTCCCGATGCAACGCGTTGGTACATGATTTCTAACGCCAATCCTTGGGAAAATTTAAAATTTGATTTAGAAGGAATTGATGAAGTGCGTAGAAAATTCTTCGGAACACTTTATAACACGTATTCTTTCTTCAGTTTATATGCGAATGTTGATGGATTTAATTATTCTGAAAAAGAAGTAGAAAATCGCCCAGAAATCGATCGATGGATTTTATCAGAATTAAATCTTTTGGTAAAAGATGTTACCGAGTTTTACGAAGATTACGAACCTACGAAAGTAGCAAGAGCGATTAATAATTTCGTGAATGACAATTTAAGTAACTGGTATGTAAGATTGTGCAGAAGACGTTTCTGGAAAGGAGATTATTCTGAAGACAAGATTTCTGCTTATCAAACTTTATATACTTGTTTGGAAACCGTGGCGAAAATTTCGGCGCCAATTGCTCCGTTCTTTATGGATCAATTGTACCAAGATTTGAACGCGGTTACTGGAAAAGATTCAGCAGAATCTGTTCACTTAACTGATTTCCCGAAAGTTGATGAAAGCTTAATCGACCAAAATTTAGTAGAAAAAACACATTTGGCACAAACCATCACTTCTATGGTATTCTCTTTGAGAAAGAAAGAAAACGTGAAGGTTCGTCAACCACTTCAAAAAGTGATGATTCCTGTTCTAGACAAGAAAACCGAAGAGCAAATTTTAGCGGTTTCGGAACTCATCAAACAAGAAGTGAATGTAAAAGAATTACAATTAATTAATGCAGAAGAAGCAAGTCATTTAATTGTAAAACAAATTAAGCCGAATTTCAAATCTTTAGGTCAAAGACTAGGAAAAGATATGAAAACAGTTGCTGGTGAAATTACTAATATGACTTCGGAGCAAATTTCCACTATTGAAAAAGAAGGAAAAATGACCGTTGCAGGTTACGAAATTGGTTTGGAAGATGTAGAAATTTCTACAAAAGATATCCCAGGTTGGACAGTAGCTAGCGAAGGAAAAACAACGGTAGCGCTTGATTTAACCATTACAGATGAGTTAAAAGCGGAAGGAATTGCAAGAGAATTCATCAATAGAGTTCAGAATTTAAGAAAAGACAAAGATTTCGACCTAACAGACAGAATTTCAATCAGTTTAGAAGAAAACTGTCCATTTAGAAAAGAACTTACTAACAATGAACAATATATTTGTACAGAAGTATTGTCAGATAAAATAGAATTTGTAATTTCACTCGCAAATTTTGAAGAAATCGAAATTGACGAAGTTAAATTTAATGTTAATATTGAAAAAATATAACAAAGATGGCAGAAGAAAGAGTAAGATATAGTGACGCTGAGTTACAAGAATTTAAGAAAATCATACAAGACAAAATAGCAAAGGCTGAAAAAGATTTAGCCCTCATTAACGAAAGTTTCATCAATGATCAAAATAATGGTACAGATGACACTTCTCCTACCTTCAAAGCTTTCGAAGAAGGAGCAGAAACGCTAAGCAAAGAGCAAAATTCTATTTTGGCTGGAAGACAAGAAAAATTCATTCGTGACCTAAAACACGCCCTAATAAGAATTGAAAACAAAACTTACGGCGTTTGTAGAGTGACTGGCAAATTAATCCCAAAAGAAAGATTAATGGCGGTTCCTCATGCTACATTAAGCATTGAAGCGAAAAATATGCAAAGATAAATTTATACTTCGTACAACTTATAATGTGCAATGTATAATGTATTTTGAAAAAGATTCATTGTACTTTGTGCATTTTATATTTTTATACCATCAACTATGGAACTTTTATTTCTAGTCCTTGCCATTGCAGTCATTTTTATTTTTTTCTTTAGAAAAGACATCAAAGAAAAAATAAATCCTGACCAAACTAAAAACTACACCATAGACGATAAATATAACACTGCTAAACGCGAAAGAGAAAAAGAAATAGACCAACTCTTAAGCAAAATGGGAGAAAATGGAATTGCAGATTTAAGCGAAAAAGACCGAAAAAGATTAGAAGAATTATCTAAAAAATAAATCAATAAGCGTTATCAAATTGTAAAGTTTTAATGCTTTTAAATAAACCAAAAATGGAATCACTTATCGTTCACCTAAAAAACCAAATGGAACTCAATGCACTGAAAAGTGTAATGAAAGAAATGGGAATTAAATATGAAAAATTTCACACCAGAAATAATAAGACAAACCCTTTTGTAGAAAAGAAAATTTCAGCTAAAAAAGCGGTAAAAGCCACTAAAAACTTTAAAGAAAAACCAAAACCAGGATTATAATGAAAAAAATCGTACTTGTTACTTTTATCGTTTTATTAATCGACCAACTGTCTAAAATTTACGTAAAAACTCATTTTAATCTCAATGAAAGCATTGAAGTTTTCGGGCAAGATTGGTGGAGATTTACTTTCGTAGAAAATCCTGGAATGGCTTATGGTTTGCAGTTCGGTGGTTTACTTGGCAAATATGCACTTGTGATCATCAGAATTTTCTTAATTGGAGGAATGATTTATCTTTTTAGAAAATGGCTTAAAGAAGGCGCTTCTAATTATTTACTAATCCCGATGTCTATGATTTTTGCAGGAGCCATCGGAAACCTGATTGACGGAATGTTCTACGGATTAATTTTCGATTCTGGAATGGTTTATGACTCAACGATTGATAGATGGATTGGTTATGACGGGATTTCTCAATTTACAGAATTCGGGAAAGGCTATTCACATTTCATGAAAGGTTGTGTAGTAGACATGTTTCATTTTCCTATGTTCTCATTCAATCTTTTTGGAAAGCATTTTGAATTTTTCAGTTACATTTTTAATGTAGCCGATTCCGCAATCACCATTGGTGCCATTTTCTTACTTATTTTCAAGAGGAAAGCTTTTCCTAATGGATTTGAATTGTAAAGAATGAAAACATTAAAAAAAATAATATATTTTGGTCTGATTTTCTTCGGAATCTCAGTCCTTTTTATCTTTTGGGCAAATTATAAAATAGAATCTGAAACCAAGGATTTAGTTACTTATGATATTCAAAAACTACCCAACGAAAAAGTGGGCTTACTGCTAGGAACTGGCAAATTTTTAAAAAATGGATGGAAAAATCTCTATTTTTTCAACAGAATAGATGCCACCGAACAGCTCTATAAATCAGGGAAAATACAATATATTTTGATTAGCGGAGATAATTCTACAAAAAATTACAGCGAACCAGAAGATATGCAAGCTGAATTGATAAAAAGAGGAATCCCAGCTGATAAAATCGTGCTGGATTTCGCAGGTTTTAGAACTTTAGATTCTGTAGTGAGAGCTAAAGAAATTTTCGGACAAAATTCTTTCATCATCATTTCACAGAAATTCCACAACGAAAGAGCAATCTTTCTTGCTAGAAAATACGGAATTGAAGCCTATGGTTTTAATGCAAAAGATGTGAATAAATACTTCGGTTTCAAAACCAAAATAAGAGAATACTTTGCTAGGGTTAAAGTTTTTGTAGATTTTACATTAGGGATTGAACCTAAATTTGGTGGAGAAAAAATTTTAATTAAATAAAAAATATTAAACTTCAAGAAATTTCTTGAAGTTTTTTCTTTTCCGTAAATTTGCAGCTCTTAATCTTAACCTTTACCTCAACCTAAAAATATGTCAAGAATTTTAACTGGAATACAAGCAACAGGAACTCCACATTTAGGAAATCTTTTGGGAGCCATCATTCCTGCCATAGAATTATCTAAAAAATCTGAAAACGAATCGTTTTTGTTTATCGCAAACTTGCACTCTTTAACGCAAATTAAAAATGCAGAAGAACTGAGACAAAACACTTACGAAATCGCAGCAGCGTGGTTAGCTTGTGGTTTAGACACCGAAAAAACTTATTTCTACAGACAAAGTGATATTCCTGAAGTTTGTGAACTTTCTTGGTATTTATCTTGCTTCTTTCCTTTTTCTAGATTACAACTGGCGCATTCTTTCAAAGATAAAGCAGACCGTTTAGAAGATGTAAACGCAGGACTTTTCACCTATCCTATGTTGATGGCGGCAGATATTTTATTGTATGACGCAGAAATCGTTCCTGTAGGAAAAGACCAGTTACAGCACTTGGAAATGGCAAGAGATGTAGGTGCGAGATTTAACAATCAAATGGGAGAAATTTTCGTACTTCCACAAGCTGAATTACAAGAAAATACGAAATACGTTCCAGGAATTGATGGTCATAAAATGTCTAAATCTAGAGGAAATATCATCAATATTTTCCTTTCAGAAAAGCAATTAAAAAAACAAGTAATGGCTATCGAAACGGATTCTACTCCGCTAGAAGAACCGAAAAATCCTGACACTTGTAAGGTTTTCTCTATTTATTCTTTATTGGCAAACGAAGCTCAAATCGCAGAAATGCGTGCTAAATATTTGGCAGGAAATTACGGTTATGGTCATGCTAAAACAGAATTATTCAATCTGATTCTTGAAAATTTCAAAACTGAAAGAGAAAAATTCGAATATTACATGAACAATCTTTCTGAACTGGACGCTAAATTGCAAGAAGGTGCAGAAAAAACCAGAAAGATTGCCGCAGAAACTTTAAAAAGAGTAAGATTAAGCTTAGGAATGTAATTTCTAATGAAATCATAAATTAAAAAACCTTTCAGACTTCTGAAAGGTTTTTATTTTTATAGAAAGTTTTTAATTTCTTCCAAATTTTGAATGGTTTTCAGACCTTCTTCGGTTTTATTTTCTTTAAGCGCATCAAAGAAAATAATATCTAAACCAAAATTCTGAGCTCCTTTTACATCTGCAACCCAGTCATCTCCTATAAAAATTGACTCAGCTTTTTCAGCATTCGCTAAATTCAATGAATACTCGAAAATTCTTTCGTCTGGCTTCATGGCATGAGCATCTTCTGCACTCGTTACCGTTTCAAAATACTTTTTAAGTCCAGATTTTTCTACTTTTCTGTTCGTCACTTCATGGAAACCGTTAGAAACTACATGAAGTTGATACCCTTTCTCTTTTAAATATTCTAAAACTTCGATGGTTTGCGGAATCAATTCATTGAAATTGATGATTTCGTCTAAGAAATGTTTCTCGAAATATTGCGCTAACTGTTCATCATCTATCCCGAAATGTAGAAAAGTATCATAAAATCTATGTTTTCTTAAGAAATCCTTATCAATAATTCCGTCTCTAATTTTCACCCATAAATCTTCATTGATTTCATCATATTTAGCATGAAATTCATGAAAAAGGATGTTGTATTTTTCTGAAATTTCTTTTCTCTGAAACAATTCTTCCAAGGTAAGAACTGCATTTTTGCGGTGATCCCAAAGTGTATTATCGAGGTCAAAAAAAATGTGCCTTATGTTTTTCATAGGGCACAAATTTAAGTAAAATAAGCGGTTTATTTAATTTTTAGAAATGATAAATTTCTTTTCATTTGAAGTTAAAACTGCTATACTTTTAGAATAATTTAATAAAAAATTTACTGTTGATTTTTTAGGATTCAAAACTGGATTTTTAAGAGAGTAATTATTTTTCATAGGCTAAAATGTTTGTGTTTTTTTATGAAAACGAAACAACTTTAGCTTTATTGTATTACCTCGTTAAAATTATTTGATTTTCTTCCATAATTTTTCTCATGTTAATCAGTGCATAACGAACTCTACCTAGTGTAGTATTGATACTCGTATTGGTTTGCTCTGCAATTTCTTTGAAACTCAATCCATCAAAAAATCTTAATTTGATGACTTCTTGTTGATTTTCGGGTAAGAAAACGAGCATTTTCATCAGGTCATCATAAATTTGATTCGTGATTAACCTTTCTTCGATGTTTTCCTCTGTTTCTTTAAGCAAATCAAAAATAGAAAACTCTTCGTTTTCATAAGTTGTTTCCGAAACTTTTATGTGTTTAGATTTTAGGCGATAATGGTCTATAATAAGATTGTGCGCAATTCTTTTTGCCCAAAGAATAAATTTACCATCATCATTGTATCTTCCTTCTTTTAGGGAAACAATGATTTTCATAAAAGTATCTTGAAAAACATCATTAGCGAGTTCTTCATCCATCAATTTATAGAAAATAAACGAGAAAAGTTCTTTTTGGTGTCTTGAAATAAGAATAGAAAGTGCGTTTTCATCACCTTTTTGATATCTCGAAATCAGCAAACTATCAGTATGTGTTTCCATAACTTTAACTTCATTATTATGAAACAGACTAACAAAAGCTAGCTATTTCTGGTTTTTACAGTTTATTAAATGAAGTAAAGTTTGCTCAATAGGCGATTCGATTTACGTTTTGTATAACAAATTTATAAAAAATGTTAAATATTCAAAATAATTTTTCAAAAAAATCGTTATTTGCTTATTTATTTTTCTTTGATTTACTGAAAACAACTAACGGAATATTAACCGTGAAATTTAAATTAAGTCCTTCCATTACTCTATCATTTAACTGGCTATTTCCTAGCTGAAATGCGTAACCGCCAGTAAAATCTATAATTCCGAAAAGGGAAATTCCAGCTTTTGGTGCCACAAATTGAGGTGTAATTTCTGTACCTGCGAGAAAATAATAAGAATGCTGTATATCTACGTTTTTTTCGAAGTTCAATAAAATATCTCCTTGAAATTTAGGCAAAACCGCAAATTCACCGTTTACTTTTCCCATCAAAGCAGAACCAGAAACTCTGTAAAGAACATTATCGTTCTTTAGAAAAATGAATCTAGCTCCAACTTCTCCAAAGTTTGAGTTTTGATATTCGTAACCTGCAAAAACCATTGGATGAACTGTAATCTGCGATTGCGCACGAAATCCAATGAAGAAAATACCGAAGAAAAATATATGTTTAAGAGCTTTCATACTGAAAATTTTTGTAAAAATAAGAAAACCGTTCATTTCTGAACGGTTTCTTGATTATAAGTTGAAGGCTTTCTTAATATCTTCTACTCTGTCTAGCTTTTCCCAAGTAAAGAATTCTAGATTATCGAGTGTAATTTCATTTTTTTGACCTTTATTGAAAGTCTTGCTTCCTACATAGTAATCTCTTCCCATGTGTCCGTAAGCTGCGGTTTCTTGATAGATTGGATTTCTTAATTTCAAGTTTTGCTCAATTGCGTAAGGTCTTAAATCAAATAATTCTTGAACTTTTTTCGCTAATTCACCATCATTAATTCCTACTTTAGAAGTTCCGTAAGTATTAATAAACAAACCACAAGGTTCTGCTACCCCAATTGCGTAAGAAACTTGAACCAAAACTTCATCTGCAACTCCTGCAGCAACTAAGTTTTTAGCAATATGTCTTGTTGCATAAGCAGCACTTCTGTCTACTTTTGATGGATCCTTCCCAGAGAAAGCACCACCACCGTGAGCTCCTTTTCCGCCGTAAGTATCTACGATGATTTTTCTTCCAGTTAATCCAGTATCACCGTGAGGTCCACCAATTACAAATTTCCCAGTTGGGTTGATGTGATATTTAATTTGGTCATTAAACAATGCTTGGATTTCTGGCTTTTGCTGAGCGATTACTCTAGGCATTAGAATCTCGATGATATCTTTTCTAATTTTTGCAAGCATTTCTTCATCTTCTGCAAAATCATCATGCTGTGTAGAAACTACAATAGCGTCTATTCTTTGTGGTTTATGATCATCTGAATATTCTATAGTTACCTGAGACTTCGCGTCTGGACGAAGATATTTAATCTCTGTTCCTTCTCTTCTTATTGCTGAAAGTTCTCTTAAAATAGAATGTGCTAAATCTAATGCAAGTGGCATATAATTTTCGGTTTCATTGGTTGCATAACCGAACATCATTCCTTGGTCTCCTGCTCCTTGAGCATTTGCTTTCTCTTCAAAAGATTCTCCAGATTTTCTATCAACTCCTTGATTAATATCTGAAGATTGCTCGTGAATTGCAGAAATTACGCCACAAGAATCACCATTAAACATATATTCACCTTTGGTATAACCTATTCCATTGATCACTTCTCTGGCGATGGTCTGTACATCTAGATAAGCTTCTGATTTTACTTCTCCTGCTAGTACAACTTGTCCTGTAGTGACTAAGGTTTCGCAAGCGACCTTAGAATTTCTATCATAAGCTAAAAAATTATCGATAAGCGCATCAGAAATTTGATCTGCTACTTTGTCTGGATGTCCTTCTGAAACAGATTCAGATGTAAATAAATAAGGCATATTATTATTTTCTTTTTAAGGATTAAAATAGAAAAAAATGGAAGGCAAACCTTATGAGAACTAAAAAGAAGAAATCTGTTTTAGCATTTTTTATTGAGGTTGCAATCAGTCCAAATTTTTCCTCTAAAATTTGTTGGGCAAAATTACAGAGTATTTTATTAATATCAAAATACTTAGAAAAAAAGCTCCTCAAAAATTTGAAGAGCTTCTTGACAAAAATTATTGTGGTTTTATTTTTATAAAATCTTGTGGAAATTGGGTATAATTCAACTTCGGTTCTAGGGAAGTTTTAATAGATTTAACCAATTCGTCTAGAATTTTTTGTTTGTAAGTGGGCTTGTAATAAATCATGCTGATTTCTCTACTTGGGAAAGGCTTTTTGAAACGGTGAATTTTATCTTTTTGATTTTCCTGAAGTTGAGACACTGCTAATTCTGGTAAAACAGTTAAACCTCCTACTTTATCTACCATCTGTACCAAAGTATTAATGTTAGACGCCATAAAATCTAAATTTTTAGGCTTCAGAGAGTTTTCTTTAAGATTACAGATATTCTCAAATTGTGTTCTCAAACAGTTTCCTTCTTCTAAAAGCCAAACTTTATTCACATCTACATCTTCTGGCAAGATGAATTCATCTTTATTATCATTCGCAATTTTATCAGCAGAATACACCATCAACTCTTCATTGAACAAAAAGTCGCTGAAAAACTCTTCTGCATCAGAATAGGGCGTAGAAATAATTCCTGCATCTAATTCTCCTGATTTCAGTGCTTTAATAATATTTTCAGTGGTCATTTCTTTTACATTCAACTCAATTTTTGGGTTTTTAGAAAGAAAATCAAAAATTTCTGTTGGCAAAATAAAACTGGAAACGGTAGGAATAATCCCTAAATTAATTCTACCAGCAAGAACATTGTTTAAAATACTTGCTTTGTTTTTCAGTTCCATTACAGAATCTACTACTACTTTTGCTTGATCTATGATTTGAGCACCAATATCTGTAGTTCTAATAGGATGGGTAGTTCTATCAAAGATTTTTACTTCCATTTCATCCTCGAACTTCTGAATCATTGCACTTAAAGTAGGTTGGGTAATAAAACAAGCTTGAGCTGCTTTTCCGAAGTGTTTATATTTATCTACTGCGATAAGATATTCTAATTGTTGAATATTCATTTGTAGGGTACTTATTTATAAATTCTATTACAAATATAGAGAAGATATGCGAGAAAAAATAATATTTCTACATGATAGACGTCATGCGTTGAATTCTAATTTTTAATTGATGTTATGTATAATTAGACATGAAATTTTTCTCTCCAAAAATTAATTTTTATTCGTTACTTTGTTATCCAGAAAAAACAACCATCATGAGTAAGAAGCTAACCAATTCATCAGGAATACCGTATTTTGAACATCAAGATTCTCAAACGGTTGGAGCAAGAGGACCTGTTTTGTTACAAGATTTTATTCTACAAGAAAATCTAGCGCATTTTGTAAGAGAAAGAATTCCAGAAAGAATCGTTCATGCAAAAGGAACAGGCGCTTACGGAAAATTTACCGTAACTCACGATATTACAAAATACACCAGAGCCAAATTATTTTCGAAAGTAGGAAACACTTGTAGAATGTTTGCTAGATTTTCTACTGTAGGCGGAGAAAAAGGCAGTGCAGATACAGCAAGAGATCCTAGAGGTTTCGCACTAAAATTTTATACAGAAGAGGGAAATTGGGATTTAGTAGGAAATAACACTCCAGTGTTTTTCATCAAAGACGCTAAAAAATTCCCAGATTTTATTCATACCCAAAAACGACACCCTAAAACCAACTTGAAATCTCATACCATGATGTGGGATTTTTGGAGTTTGAATCCAGAAAGTTTACATCAAGTTTTAATTTTAATGAGCGACAGAGGAACTCCTTATGGTTACAGACATATGCACGGTTTTGGTTCTCATACTTTTTCGATGATTAATGATAAAAATGAGAGAATTTGGGTGAAATTTCATCTAAAAACCAAACAAGGGATTAAAAACTTCACCGATGCAGAAGCCATTCAAATGGCTGGAGAAAATCCAGATTTTGCACAAGAAGATCTTTGCAATGCTATTGAAAATGACGATTTTCCGAAATGGACCATGTACATACAAGTAATGACCGAAGAAGAATCTAGAGAATTTAAATGGAATCCTTTTGACATTACTAAAGTTTGGCCTCAATCAGAATTTCCACTGATTGAAGTCGGTGAAATGGAACTCAATGAAATTCCAAAAAATTATTTTGCACATGTAGAACAATCTACTTTTTCGCCAAGTAATTTGATTGATGGAATTAGTTTTTCGCCTGATAAAATGCTTCAAGGAAGATTATTTTCTTATCCAGATGCTCACAGATATAGAGTGGGTGTAAATGCACATCAATTAGAAGTTAACAGATGTCCTTTTGCAACTCATAATTATCAAAGAGACGGATTTATGGCAGATTCTAGAGATTATGAAGACGCACCGAATTACCATCCTAACAGTTTTGACGACATAAAACCTGATCCTTCTTACAAAAAATTTGAAGAGGAACTAGACAGCAATCGTGTAGCGCATTTCGATAGAAATGAAAATGATAACGACCATTATACACAGCCAGGCCTACTCTACACCAAAGCGATGAACCAAGAAGACAGAACCAATTTGGTGAATAATATTATTGGTCACATGAAAAAAATTGACGGCCCGAAAAGAGATGAAATCATCAACAGACAATTGTGTCATTTCTTCAGAGCGAGTGTAGAAATGGGAATGAGAATTGCGGCAGGACTTCAAGTAAAACTAGACGAGGGAATTATGAACCACGCCAAATAAGAACAAACTTATACCAAACTTAAAAGAGTCAAGTATATAAGTGCTTGGCTTTTTTTGTATTTTAGGCCAAAAATTAGTTATTTTGCAATTATCCTAAAAATCGTAATTTAATACTACCCTACCATGAATTTCCAAAATATTCTCCTAGAAAACGAAGGTCAAATTTCTACCATCACCATCAATAGACCACAGAGTTTAAACGCTTTAAATGGCGCTACCATCAGTGAATTGAGCGAAGCTTTATCTCAGCTAGAACAAGATTCTAATTGCAGAGTCATCATCATCACAGGAAGTGGCGAAAAATCATTTGTAGCAGGAGCAGACATTAAAGAGTTTTCTGATTTTGGCCAAGACAAAGCAGAAGAATTAGCCAGAAACGGACAAAATTCACTATTCAATAAAATAGAAAATCTAAGCAAACCTGTCATAGCCGCTGTAAATGGTTTTGCACTAGGTGGTGGTCTAGAACTTGCGATGGCTTGTCACATAAGATATGCTTCAGAAAATGCAAAATTAGGTTTACCAGAAGTTACTTTAGGTCTTATTCCTGGTTATGGAGGCACCCAAAGATTACCAAAATTAGTAGGAAAAGGACTTGCGAATGAAATGATTTTCTCTGCTAAAATGATTTCGGCGATTAGAGCAAAAGAAATTGGTTTGGTAAACGAAGTTTTTAGTTTAGAAGAATTATTACCAAAAACGAAAGAATTAGCAACCCTTATTTCTAAAAATTCACCACAAGGAATTTCTAAAGCCATTGCTGCAGTGAATGCATCAGATTCTGCTGAAGGTTATGAATTAGAAATCAAATCTTTCGGAGAATTATTCGAAATGGAAGATAAAAAAGAAGGCGTTTCTGCATTTTTAGAAAAAAGAAAGCCTAATTTCTAAAAAATTCAGAAAAAAGTAAGAAGCTAATTTTAAAAAATTTAAAATGAATCACAATAAATTTGACTTGGCCTATCTTAAAATGGCTAAAGAATGGGCAAAACTTTCTTACTGCGAAAGAAAAAAAGTAGGCGCACTCATTGTAAAAGACAGAATGATTATTTCTGACGGATATAACGGAACTCCTTCTGGTGCAGAAAATTGTTGTGAAGACGAAGACGGAAAAACGCATTGGTACGTGCTTCATGCAGAAGCGAATGCCATTTTAAAATTAGCTTCTAGTACTCAGTCTGCAAAAGGCGCTACTCTTTACCTTACACTTTCGCCATGTAAAGAATGCAGCAAACTTATATTACAATCTGGCATCAAAAGGCTAGTTTATATAGACCAATACTCAGATACAGAAGGATTAGAATTTTTAGAAAATTCTCAAGTAGAAGTTCTTCAAATCTCTGAGGAAAATCTAAAATAAGACAGTTTAGCATGATATTTGCATGCTCATCTGCACTTAAAAACACAATAAAAACAAAAAACACAAATGACCTGGAATGAAACGATTGAGAATTTTTCACATTTTCTCAAATTCGAGAGGAATTTCTCTGACAATACTTTAGATGCATACATACGAGATGTGAAGAAGCTAAAAGCTTTCTCAGAGGAAAAACTAGACAACACTACTCCCGACAAAATAACTTTTGAAAACTTACAAGAATTTCTCCTTTATCTTACCAAAGAAAAAATAAGCGAAAGAACTCAAGCAAGAGGAATATCTTCTATTAAATCCTTTTTTAAATATCTTATCGAAGAAGAAATCAGAGAAGACAATCCTTCCACACTTCTTGAAGGTCCAAAATTAGGCTTATATTTACCTGATACGCTAAGCTTCGAAGATGTAGAAAAAATCATTAAAGCCATCGATTTAAGCACTGATTTAGGCGTGAGAAATCACTGCATCATAGAAGTATTGTATGGTTGCGGTCTTAGAGTTTCTGAATTAATAGAACTTAAAATTTCTGATGTTAATTTCAAAGAAAACTTTATAAAAGTAGAAGGTAAAGGTAAAAAAGTGAGATACGTTCCGCTTGCTAACTACACTGCAAATCTTATTTTGAACTACATCAATAATGTAAGAGCAAATAATAAAATTGGCAAAAAATATGAAGACCACATTTTCCTAAACAGCAGAGGTTCTTCCATGTCTAGAGTGATTGTATTCATCATCATCAAGGAATTGGTAGAAAAAGCAGGAATCAGAAAAAGTATTTCTCCGCACACTTTCCGTCATTCTTTTGCTACTCATCTTTTGCAAAACGGTGTAGATTTAAGGTTTATCCAAGAAATGCTGGGACATTCTAGCATTACTACCACAGAAATTTACACCCATTTAAAAACCGAAGAATTGCATGATGTAATTCTGAAATACCACCCAAGAAACAAATGAAACACTTAAAATATTGCCCAAAGTGTGGTCAAGAAACACTGATTTTTGATGGAGAAAAGAAATTTTCTTGTTCACAATGTGATTTTGTAATGTATCAAAATATCGCCGCCGCAGTTGCAGTATTAATAAGATGCGAAGACGAATTATTATTAACCAAGAGAAATCAAAATCCTAAAATCGGGAAACTAGATTTAGCGGGCGGTTTTACAGACCCAAAAGAAAGCGCCGAAGAAACTTGTGCCAGAGAATTAAAAGAAGAATTAGGAATAGAAATAGACCTCAACAATTTAAAATTCGTGGGAAGTCTACCCAATGTTTATCATTACAAAGAAGTAGACTATAATACTTTAGATTTATTTTTTGAATATCGAGTGGAAGAAAAAATAGAAATCAAAAAACTAGAAGCTCACGAAATTTCAGAAACCATTTGGGTGAAAATTTCAGAACTCAATCTTGAGGAAATCGCTTTCGATTCGCAGAGAAAATTTTTAGAAAATTATCAATAAAAAAAGCTCCTTTTCGGAGCTTTTTTAGTTTTTAGTATTGACCAGATTTTTGTAATCCTTTAAAATAATCAATCAATATTTTTCTTTGAGCATCAGTAAGGTCTGCTTCTGGATGCATCGGAATATAACCTTTAAATGGCATTTCTTTACGCTCTACCGTTTCGATGATTTCATCTAAAATATGATCTTTTTGATCCTTGTTATACGTCATCCATTCAGAGAAATTTACATTTTCTCTTCCTTCATTTACATGATGCTTAATCGACCAAGAAATTGGAGCAATGTAAGCATAACTAGGATATTTCACCTCGTTGCTATGACAATCGTAACACGCATTTTTCAGCATTTCGGTAACATCTTTCGGAGTTTTGAGCACCTCTACAAAATTCTGTTTCGGGTCTACTGGCTTATTGGTTCTGTCGATAGGAATAAGTTGTATCAAAACTAAGAAAACAACGATCCCGATGAGTACTTTTTTCATTTGAATATATTTATAAGTTCAAAATATTCTAAAATTTTACTTTTTAACGATTGGTAAGTTCCCAATCTTCCTTAATTTCCCAAAGTGGCCTTACATTAATTTCTTTTTCAAAAATGTAAACGTCTTCAGCAGCTATATTTTGCGCAAAATCTGCTTCGTCCCAGAATCCATTTCCATTATTGTCTACTTTAATTCTGGCAATATAAGTAGCTGGTTTCAGATTTTTGAAGGAAACTTCTGAGGCATTGGTGAACTGAGAATACAAGATTTCGCCTTTTTCATTGGTCAATTCTACCCAAAATTTAGCCGTAGGTTTATTTTTAATCACAGCCGTGAAAGAACCATAATTTTCTGGTTTATCAATCTCAAATTGGAATTGGAACGACTTATCATTACTGCTGTAATAAGAAGAAACGGTTTCTTTTGGTATGGTTAAAACATATTTTTTCGTCGGTTTAAAACTAGAATTCACTAGAATTTTAAAAGGATTTTTCTCTGAAACTTTCGCCGTGAAATCTTGTGCAATGCTATCGCTTTCCAGTTTCCAAGAAGAAGTGTTGAGATTTTCTATGGGCAACGATGTATTAATGACAAAGTTATTTTCTGGCGCGATTAAATTCCCGGCTTCATTAGAGAGTTTAAACTCATCTTTCACCGCTTTATAACTCACGGAAATGGTATCGCTAATCGTAGGCGTGAAATAACTTAATTTCACTTGCTTAGAAATATTCCCGCCCAAATTACTCTTTTCTGCATCAAACCAAATATTCACAGAATCTGAACGTTTTGCATGTGTCACTTTGAAATCTTTCAGTTCTTCTGAAAGGGATTTTACGTCTACCGTTTCTGGATTCCCTTCAAAAGTCATTAACAAACCGCCATTAATAGCTTTACTTTCTTTATATTTTACCACTTTTTTAGAAGGGTAAAGTTTCAATTTTAGACCTCTTACACTTGTGCTGTCTAAGGTAATTTTTTCTTTCAAAAAAGAAACTTTTTCTCTTCCTGCATCGTAAACAGAATTTTGATTTTCGTCATCAAATGCTATAATTACAAATTCCCCTTTTGGTAAAAAATTGAGTTCAAAATAATTTTCTTCGTCTACTTTGGTAATATAATCCGGTTTCTGTTTGTAGTCTAGATTTTCGCCTGCTTTATAGAGTCCCACTACCATTTTATTGTCTTTTGCCGTTTGATTTTCTTTAATGAGCGTCATGGCATCTTTCACGGTTCCACTCACAAAAAGGTCATCAATTTTATCTCCTGTAGAAAACGCAAAATTAAAATAAGGCAAAGGATTAGACTCATTATTGTCTACAATGGCATTTCCAAAATTAAAATTATAAGTAGTATTGGCTTGAAGCGTATCTTCCCACTGTATCAAAACGTATTTATTCGCCAGATTAGAAGGAATGACTTTCTTAATTTTCTTAATCGGTGGCGATACATTGAAATTTTTATTAAAATCTTTCAGCATTACATATTCATCAAAATCCAGCCTCAATTCCTTTACCGTTCTAGAAACATTTAATCGAGTAGTATCTATATTAGAGCCTAAAAATTTAGGAGCCAGAGAATCTCTAGTACCGCCATTTGGTGCGCCAACTCTAGCACACGAAAAAAGCAAAAGGTTAAGCAAAAGGAGAAAAATTATTTTTTTCATTGATGAAATTTGAGCAAAATTAAGAAATATGCGTTAATTATTCAGTAGATTCTGCCGCAGCATCGTGATTCTCTTTTGTAGTATCTATTTCCTTATTCATGAGTTTATCCAATTTCTCTCTTTCTAAAGGAAAATCTTCAAACAATGAAGAAAGCGTGAGCGCAGAATACACTCTTCTAGAAAACTTGTTCCCAAGAGCAACAATCGTGACTTTAGATTTTTGTAAATGAACAAAAGCGGTATTGCTTCCGTGCCACCAACCATTATGAAACGTAAGTTTTTCTCCGTTGTCAAAAACTTTCATTCTAAAACCAATTCCATAATTGTTTACGCCTCTTCTTTCATTACTGTAAGGTGTAAAAATAGAATCTTTAAGGCTTTTTCTTAAGAAATTTTCGGCGTACATCGCTTTTGAAAACTTAAATAAATCTCTTGGCGTGGTGTAGCAGTTTTTGTCCCCATAAATCCCATCTAATTTATCTGTAGGATACAATCTGCTTCCTTGATAATAAAAAGATTGAGCAGCTCTAAGAGAATCTTTTTGCTGAAAAATATACGTATGTTCCATTCCTAATGGTTTGAAAACGATTTTCTGCATCGCCAAAGGAAAAGGATGTGCTGTAACTTTTTCTACAATCAGTGCAAGAAGCGCATAATTGGTATTACAATACATAAAGCCAGTATTGGTATTTCTTGCCAAATCTGGTTTGTACTGAATAAGCAAATCGAGAACTTCTTGGTTGGTGAAATATTTATTTTTGGGTTTAAGTCCTAATTTCTCAATGAAATATTCATATTTCGGCAATCCACTTCTATGATTGAGCAAGTGAATCACTTCTACTTCTTTGTATGGGAATTTCGGAAAATAATGGGTGACTTTATCGTGAAGATTTATTTTTCTAGCTTCTACCAATTTAAGAACTGCCATCGCAGTAAGCGATTTAGAAATAGAAGCGATATGAAGTGGAACATCTTTATTGATGGGAACTTGATTATTTTCTTTGGCAAAACCTCTATAGCTTTCGAAGAGAATTTTATCGCCTTTTGCCACGAGGAAACCACCACTTAAATCCCCTTTTTCCCAAACTTTATCATAGTATTGCTGAATGGCATTAACCACATTTTGTTTATCTTGAAGCTGAGAATCTTCTGCAGTAAAGACATTTTCTACATCTACGTTTCCGTAATTAGGCAAACCATTTTCATTCTCTTGTTGAAAAAAATTAAATTCTTTTTTACAAGAAACCAAGGTCAATAAAAGGATAAGAATTACTACAATTTTCTGCTTCATCTTCTGATTAATTATTTAGGCGGGGCAATTTAACATTTTTTTGAAGCAGTGTTTTATGATTGCGGTAATATTAAGATTTTTTTAACAGAATTGCTGTACGATTTTATCTACGATAAATTGCGCCAGTTTTTCCTTGCTTTGATGCGTCCAACCTGCAATGTGCGGTGTAACAAAGACTTGCTCTGAATCCAAAAGAAATTGTAAATCTTCTTTGTTTCTTGCGCTGAGCGAAGTAGAAGTATCTAGGTTTTCGAAGGAAGATTTTTCGTATTCTAAAACGTCTAATGCTGCAGCTTTTACTTTGCCGGATTTCAGCGCATCTACCAATGCAGAAGTTTTCACGTTTTTTCCTCTTGCAGTATTTACCAAATAGAAATTTTTCTTCATTTTCGAGATGAAATTCTCATCAACTAAAAATTCCGTTGAAGCATCTAAAGGAATATGCAAACTAAGAATATCTGCGCGTTTTTGTAATTCTTCTAAGGAAACTTGTTTGGCAAATTCATCTTCTAAATTTGGTAAAATATCATGAAAGATTACTTCCACGCCAAAACCAGATAGTCTTTTTGCAGTAGCTTTTCCCATGTTTCCATAGCCAATAATTCCAAAGGTTTTCCCTAACAATTCATCACCTCTGTTTTCCTCACGTTTCCAGATTCCGTTTTTCACTTCTTCTGAAGCGATGAACAGACGATTCATGAGAATCAACAGCATCGCCACTACATGTTCTGCTACTGCATCTCGATTACCTTCTGGAGAATTAATCAAAGAAATTCCTAGATTTTTGGCGGTTTCTAGGTCTATATTCTCCATTCCTGCTCCTACTCTCGCAATGAATTTGAGATTTTGGGCATTTTCTAGAAAATTTTTATCGAGAGGAATTCTGCTCCTGATAATAATTCCATCATATTGATTGATTTTCTGTAAAACCTCATCATAACACGAAGTAAAATCTTCCTCCAAAACAAAACCTTTTGCTAGAAGTTGCTCGGTAATTAATGGATGATTGCTATCAAGAAGGAGAATTTTCATTTTTTGAAATGGTAAAATTGTTGATTTGTAAACCGTAAAATCGCTTAATGCCAAATTCTTAAAATATTTAAAACTTCAGTTTTACAACTTAACGACTCTGCGACTTTACAATAAATAGTCTAACCAAATAACTTTTTAAGTTCTATAGAATCTTGAGCTTTCATTTTTCCCGAAAGAATTAGAGAAAGTTCTTTTCTACGAAGCGCTGCATCAAATCTTGCTTTTTCAACATCAGATTGCGGAATAAGCTCTGGAATTGCAACAGGATGGTTATTTTTATCTACCGCTACGAAAGTATAAATTCCTTCGTTGGTATGAATTTTTTCTTTGGTGATGGGGTTATCTAACCACACATCACAATAAATTTCCATAGACGTAGAAAACGCTCTAGAAACTTTGGCTTCTACCACTACCACTCCACCTTCTGGAATAGGATATTTAAACGAAACATGGTTTACAGAAGCAGTAACAACGGTAGATTCACTATGTCTTTGTGCAGCAATAGCAGCCGCTCTGTCCATTCTAGAAAGGAGCTCACCACCAAACATATTTCCTAATGCATTGGTTTCATTGGGAAGTACAATATTGGTCATAATAGTCCTGGTTTCTGCAGGAGTTTTCGCATTTTTTTCCATAGAAATTATTTAGAAATTCTTAATGAATCTGTTTTTGAAGTTTGTAATGAATCTTTTGGTACAATAGGATTTACCTTTGGCTTTTCGGGAATTCTATGGGTAGAAGTTTTCACTGAAACATCATCAAAAGATTTTTTCCCAAAAATTTGGTCTTGATAATTAATCGCCAAATAAATGATGGCTCCTACTGGTAAAATGAATAGGAAAATCCAAAGAATAGAGTTATTAAAAACGTATTGATTGTCTGATTCTGGTAAGTTTTCAGAGTTTTCACTGTTTTGAATTTGCTCTAAACTGATTTCTTCGAGTCCAAAAAATTTAGGCGTATTGGTGTATTTTTTTTGGTCTAAAAGTTTTATAACATTTTCTTCTAGTGAAAATTCACCTATTTCGTCTATTGTAATTTTTTGTTCGGCTTGTAATGCTTCTACCCAAGAAATTACTTCTTCTTTAATTAGAGACTGTACTACAAATAAATTTTCGCCCGTTTTCTCAACGATATATTTAGCAAAATCTGCATTGAAAACATTTTTATTTTCTACGAAAGAAATTTCATAAGTAGGTGGCAAGATTTTAGAGGATTGCTCATCTAAAGTAGCCGATTTTTTCTTGAGGGTAAAAACGCCAAAACCAGGAAGTTCTGCACTCCCTTTTTCTTGCAAATAATTGTATAGATGTAATCCTAAATTCATTTGGCACAAATTTAATATTTTTTGTTGAGTTGAAATAAAAAAGACTGCTTAAAGAAACAGTCATTTTTATTTTTATCCATTTAAAGGAAATTCTAACTATAAAAAATCACTAGATTTTTAAATTTCAATTATTTAACTTTGAACATTAATCCTAACATAAAATTTCTTCCAGCTTGTGCATAATAGTAAGGTCCTTCATATACAAAACCGTTATTTACATACTTTTTGTCAAAAATATTATTCAGTAAAAATTGTAAACTCACCTCTTGTTTTGCAATTTTAAACTCATATTGTGCATTAAAATCAGTCAAGAAATAATCATTCAGTTGTAGTGATTGGGTTTCTGTGTTGTCTAAATATTGCTTTCCAATATATTGATTATTAAGATTTAACTGTAAATTTTTAATAGGCTTATACTGAATTACTGCATTGGCAATAATATTAGGAGAGAATGAAATGTCGGTATTGCCCAAATTGATTACTGTAGAATTTTCTTCAATTTTGAAATCTACATTTTTATTCTGACTCAAAGTAATATTTCCTAATAAGTTCAGTTTTTCTGAAACTTTAGCCAAAGTTCCCAATTCTAAACCTAATCTATAAGATTTTCCAGAATTAATTTTGATGAATTCTCCCACCATATTGATTTCTCCACTTAAAACCAATTGATTCACATAATTCATGTAATAAGCGTTTGCAGTAAAAGAAACATTACCAAAAGTTTTTTCTAAACCGAGTTCAAAATCATGTAATTTCTCTGGCTTTGTATTAGGATTGGCAAATAAATCATCACGGTTAGGTTCTCTGTGAGCATGAGCATACGAGAAAAATAATTTCCCGTTTTCTATCTGATAATTCACCCCGAATTTTGGATTAAAAAACGTCCATTTCTGACTTAAATCTGCTCCTTCTTCTGCATTTTCATCTAAAATATACGTTTTATAGTCAATATTTCTCAGCTGTAAGTCTCCAAAAAATTCTAGTTTTTCCATTTTGTAAATGGCTTTTGCAAAACCTGAAACTTCATTTTTCAGAGCATTATTTCTGTAATATTCATGCTCGAAAATACCAGTATACTTCACTCCCGATACATTCCCAAAATGTTTCCCGAAATATTGATTTGCAGCCACTCCGAAATTCAAATTCAGATTTTCAAAATTCCCATAAAGACTAGAAACTACACCATAAAAATCATTATCTAACCATTTTTTTCTAATGAAATCTGTTCTGGTAATTGTATTTCCATTTTCTGTAATATTTGGCAAATCATATTTAGAAAACTTAGCGTCTTGCTTGTAATTTTCGTAGTAACCTTCTCCATGCGTAAGGTGAAAAGTTGTTTCAAGATTCCATTTTTCAGAGAATTTTTGTTCCCAAAGCAAGTGATAATGATTTTGCCAATAATTATCCGTTTCATTATTATAAAAACTCGTGATGTTTCCGTTATCATCATAAATTGCTCCAGAATAATTAAATTTAGGGTTAGTTTCCCAAGTAGCTTTGTCTATTCCGTTCCAAGCTTGGTAAGTTTTTTCTTTTCCACCGAAAGTTAAAAATCTAATTTTAGTATTCCCTTTTTCGAAGAGCACATTGATATTGTAAGAATTGAGTTTAGAAAAGGCTCTATCAATGTAACCATCTGAATTAATGATAGAATATCTTGCCGAAACCGAAAGTAAATTATTCAAAAATTTTCCTGTTCCTGCTTCAAAGGAATGTTTAAAGGTATTAAAACTTCCTGCGCTTTGATTGGTCAAAAAATAAGGTTTCTCCTCTGGATTTTTGGTCAAAATATTCACACTTGCACCAAAACTTGCTGTTCCATTGCTAGAAGTTCCTACTCCTCTCTGGATGACAATCTGCGACGCCGAACTTGCCATGTCTGGAATATTCACAAAAAAAGTTCCCTGACTTTCTGAATCATTGTACGGAACACCATTCAGCATTACATTAATACTTGTTCCAGCGCTTCCTCTAATTCTGAAACCAGTGTAACCCACTCCGTTTCCAGCATCGGAAGTTGCAACTACAGACATTTGATTTTTGAGCAAAATAGGCAAATCCTGACCTAGATTTTTAGCTCCTAAATCTTTTTGTACGTTAATAATTTCTTTAGAAACCGGCAGCCTTTTCGTAAAGCTAACCTCTTGAATTTCTTTTACTTGCGCCGTATCTATTTGCGCAGAGAGAACAGAGCTCATTCCTAGCCCTAAAATAATAAATCCTTTCATTCTGATGTTGTAAAAATTAAACAAATCGAATAAAAGGATGCCACGTGTGAAAAATACATCAAAGACGTTTCCATAAACAGCATTACCTGTTCTATGTTCTTTGGGTATAATCTCAGCTTTTTACAGCACCCCTTTTTCTTGAGTGCAAATGTATAAAATTTTTATAAATTTCTAAAAATCCCGAAAAGAATTACGATAAAGAACAAAATTAGTATTGTTTTCTTGCCGATGAGAATTTGTCTTAGCTTAGCAAATTTTTCTTGAAAAAAAATGGTAAAGAAAATCAATGAAAAATATGGAATTGCGATTAATACAAGTGCATTTTGGTGAAACGCTTCTTCGAAGTTCAGATGCAAAATTTCGTGAAATGCTCTTTGTGAACCACAACCTGAACACTGGAAACCCGTAATCTTATAAAAAGGACAAGAAATAAAAAAATACTCTTGTTTATAAGGATTTAGAAAAAAATAATAACCCATTATAACCAGTATTATAACTACAAAAATCCATTTTTTTTCACCCTTGTACATAAAACAAATGTAATTCTAAACTTTATATTTTACAAGATTGATTTAAATAATATGCTTCATCTATAAAATTTTAAAAAAAGATATCCTCTGCAAATTAAATTTTCTTACTTTTGAGCATCATTATAAAAAGATTGATGATTATAAAAATTTTAACTACTAAAGTACAGTAAATCATCTAATTATTAAGTTTAAAAAGACTTCAAAAATTATGAATATTTATCAGGATTACATCCAGGAAATCGAAGAAAGAAAAGCACAGGGTCTTCACCCAAAACCTATTGACAGTGCAGAATTACTAAGCGCAATCATTGAGCAAATTAAAGATTCAGCAAACGAACACAGAGCTGATTCTCTACAATTTTTCATCTATAATACTTTACCCGGTACAACAAGTGCTGCTGGTGTAAAAGCTAAGTTTTTAAAGGAAATAATCCTTGGTGAATCTGTAGTTGAAGAAATCACTCCAACGTTTGCATTTGAACTTTTGTCTCACATGAAAGGTGGACCTTCTATCGAAGTTCTTCTTGATTTGGCTTTAGGAAACGATGAAGCTATTGCAAAACAAGCTGCTGAAGTTCTTAAAACTCAGGTTTTCTTGTACGATGCTGATACAGCACGTTTAAAAGAAGCTTATGAAACGGGAAATGTAATCACTAAAGATATTTTGGAAAGCTATGCAAAAGCAGAGTTTTTTACTAAACTTCCAGAAGTTCCAGAAGAAATTAAAGTTGTGACTTATATCGCTGCAGAAGGTGATATTTCAACTGATTTATTATCTCCAGGGAATCAAGCTCACTCACGTTCTGACCGTGAATTACACGGAAAATGTATGATGTCTCCAGCTCAACAGGAAGAAATAAAAGCTTTACAAGCTCAACATCCTGATGCAAGTGTAATGCTTATTGCAGAAAAAGGAACAATGGGAGTTGGTTCTTCTCGTATGTCTGGTGTAAACAACGTTGCGCTTTGGACTGGGAAACAAGCAAGTCCTTACGTACCATTCGTAAACATTGCTCCAATTGTAGCTGGAACTAATGGAATTTCTCCAATTTTCTTAACTACAGTTGATGTAACTGGAGGTATCGGAATAGACCTTCAAAACTGGGTAAAAAAAGTGGACGAAAACGGAAACCCTGTTAGAAATGAAAACGGTGATATCATTTTAGAAGAAAAATATTCAGTTGCTACAGGAACTGTTTTGACCATCAATACCAAAGAAAAGAAATTATATAACGGAGAAACTGAATTGAAAGATATTTCAAAATCATTTACTCCTCAAAAATTAGAATTTATAAGAGCTGGTGGTTCTTATGCTATCGTTTTTGGTAAAAAAATCCAAACATTTGCAGCTAAAACTTTAGGAATTACTGCGCCAACGGTTTTTGCACCTTCTAAAGAAATTTCTATCGAAGGACAAGGACTTACCGCTGTTGAAAAAATCTTCAACAGAAATGCAGTAGGCGTTCCAGAAGGTAAAGTTTTACACGCTGGTTCTGATGTGAGAGTTGAAGTAAATATCGTTGGTTCTCAAGACACTACAGGTTTAATGACCGCTCAAGAACTAGAATCTATGGCAGCAACGGTGATTTCTCCAATTGTAGATGGAGCGTATCAATCAGGTTGTCACACCGCTTCAGTTTGGGATAAAAAAGCGCAGGCTAATATTCCTAAATTAATGAAATTTATGAACGATTTCGGAGTAATCACAGCTCGTGACCCGAAAGGTGAATATCACGCAATGACAGACGTTATTCACAAAGTACTAAACGATATTACAGTAGACGAATGGGCAATCATCATCGGAGGAGATTCTCACACAAGAATGTCTAAAGGTGTGGCTTTCGGAGCAGACTCTGGAACGGTAGCTTTAGCTTTGGCAACAGGCGAGGCTTCAATGCCAATTCCTGAATCTGTAAAAGTGACTTTCAAAGGCGAAATGAAAAAGCACATGGATTTCCGTGATGTAGTTCATGCAACTCAGGCTCAGATGTTGAAGCAATTTGACGGAGAAAACGTTTTCCAAGGTAGAATTATTGAGGTTCATATCGGAACGCTTCCTGCCGACCAAGCATTTACCTTCACAGACTGGACTGCAGAAATGAAAGCGAAAGCTTCAATTTGTATCTCAGAAGACGATACTTTGATTGAATCATTGGAAATTGCAAAAAGCAGAATCCAGATTATGATTGATAAAGGAATGGACAATAAAAATCACGTTCTACAAGGATTAATCAACAAAGCAAATAAGAGAATTGAGGAAATCAGAACTGGTGACAAACCTGCTTTAACTCCAGATGCTAATGCTAAATATTACGCAGAAGTTGTGGTAGATTTAGATCAAATCGTTGAACCAATGATTGCAGACCCAGATGTAAACAACGAAGACGTTTCTAAAAGATATACGCACGATACCATAAGAGACCTTACTTATTATGGAGGTGAGAAAAAAGTGGACCTTGGTTTCGTAGGTTCTTGTATGGTTCACAAAGGTGACCTTAAAATCGTTTCTCAAATGTTGAGAAATCTTGAAAAACAAAATGGTAAAGTAGAATTCCAAGCGCCATTGGTTGTAGCCGCTCCTACTTATAACATCATTGATGAATTAAAAGCTGAAGGTGACTGGGAATTACTTGAAAAATATTCAGGTTTTGAATTTAACGATGCAGCTCCAAAAGGCGAAGCTCGTACTCAATATGAAAATATGATGTACTTAGAGCGTCCAGGTTGTAATCTTTGTATGGGTAACCAAGAAAAAGCGGAAAAAGGAGACACTGTTTTGGCAACTTCCACCCGTCTTTTCCAAGGAAGAGTAGTTGAAGATTCTGACCGTAAAAAAGGAGAATCTCTATTGGCTTCTACTCCAGTTGTAGTATTGTCTGCAATCTTAGGTCGTATTCCAAGTATTGACGAGTACAAAACAGCTGTTGAAGGAATCAACTTAACTACTTTCGTTCCATCTATTAAAGAACTGGTAACTGTTGGTCATTTTTAATACATTGTAAACTAAAGTCGAAAGACTTTTTAAATATAAATTGGAAGATTTCTTGAGAAGTCTTCCAATTTTTTTTATCATAAAATATTACATTTCACAAAATAATATTAATTTTAGCTTTAAATAAAATTCAATTTCAAAAGTGAATTAATTGGTATTAAAAATTCAAACCATAGACTATTTTAATATTTTATCAATCCTGTAGGAATAGAATTTGATGGAGAATAATAACATCATTATCCTTTCATTTGATTCTCAAATGCAAACTTTAAACAAAAAATAAATAGATATGACATTCGACATCAACATGATCAAAAAAGTGTACGAGCGCTACCCTGAAAGAATTGCTGCGGCAAGACAAGTAGTACAAAAACCTCTTACACTCGCTGAAAAAATTCTTTACGCTCACCTTTGGCAAGGTAACGCAATAGAAGCTTACGAAAGAGGAAATTCTTATGTAGATTTCGCTCCGGATAGAGTTGCAATGCAAGATGCAACTGCGCAAATGGCGCTTTTACAGTTTATGCAAGCAGGAAAAACTAAAGTTGCCGTTCCTTCTACAGTTCACGCAGACCATTTAATTCAAGCAAAAATTGGAGCTGATAAAGATTTACAAGAAGCACTGAATAAAAATAACGAAGTTTTCAACTTCCTAAGTTCAGTTTGTGATAAATACGGAATTGGTTTCTGGAAACCAGGAGCAGGTATTATTCACCAAGTAGTTTTAGAAAATTATGCTTTCCCTGGTGGAATGATGATTGGTACCGACTCTCATACTGTAAATGCAGGTGGATTAGGAATGGTGGCAGTTGGAGTTGGAGGAGCTGATGCAGTAGACGTAATGGCAGGAATGGCTTGGGAATTAAAAATGCCAAAACTAATTGGTGTTAAATTAACTGGTAAACTAAACGGTTGGACTTCAGCAAAAGATGTCATTCTAAAAGTAGCAGGAATTCTTACTGTAAAAGGTGGAACTGGTGCTATTGTAGAATATTTTGGAGAAGGAGCGGTATCTCTTTCTGCAACAGGAAAAGGAACTATCTGTAACATGGGTGCAGAAATTGGCGCTACCACTTCTACTTTCGGTTATGATGATTCTATGAGAAGATATCTTGCTGCAACAGGAAGACAAGAAGTAGTAGATGCAGCTGATAAAATTGCTGAACACTTAACTGGTGATGCTGAAGTGTACGCAGAACCAGAAAAATATTTCGACCAAGTAATTGAAATTAACCTTTCTGAATTAACTCCACACCTTAATGGTCCTTTCACTCCAGACTTAGCAACTCCAGTTGCTGAAATGAGAGATAAAGCTATTGCAAATGACTGGCCTTTAGATATAGAATGGGCATTAATTGGTTCTTGCACCAACTCATCATACGAAGATTTATCTAGAGCTGCTTCAATTGTAGAAGATGCGGTAGCAAAAGGCGTAAAACCAAAAGCTATTTTAGGAATTAACCCAGGTTCTGAACAAGTAAGATATACTGCAGAAAGAGACGGATTGATAGATACTTTCAAAAAATTTGAAAATGCGAGAATCTTTACCAACGCTTGTGGACCTTGTATCGGACAATGGGATAGAGAAGGCGCTGAAAAACAAGAGAAAAACTCAATTATTCACTCTTTCAACAGAAACTTTGCGAAGAGAGCAGATGGTAACCCAAATACTCACGCTTTCGTAGCTTCACCTGAAATGGTAGCGGCGGTTGCAATTTCTGGTAGATTAGACTTCAACCCAATTACAGATACATTAACCAACCAAAATGGTGAGCAAGTAAAACTAGACGAACCTAAAGGTTCTGAACTTCCAGCAAAAGGATTTGACGTAGAAGATAATGGCTACCAAGCTCCTGCGGAAGACGGTTCTTCTGTTCAAGTAATTGTTTCTCCTACTTCAGACAGATTACAATTATTAGAACCTTTCTCTCCTTGGGACGGTCAAAATATAACTGGCGCTAAACTTCTCATCAAAGCTGAAGGAAAATGTACTACTGACCACATTTCTATGGCTGGTCCTTGGTTAAAATACAGAGGCCATTTAGATAATATTTCTAACAACATGTTAATAGGTGCTGTAAACTTCTTTAACAAAGAAACTAACAGAGTTAAAAACCAATTAACTGGAGAATACGGTGAAGTTCCTGCAGTACAAAGAGCTTACAAAGCAGCAGGCATTCCTTCAATTGTAGTAGGAGATCAAAACTACGGAGAAGGTTCTTCTAGAGAACACGCTGCAATGGAGCCAAGACATCTTGGTGTAAAAGCAGTTTTAGTAAAATCTTTTGCGAGAATTCACGAAACGAACCTTAAGAAACAAGGGATGCTTGCATTAACTTTCGTAAATGCTGAGGATTACGATAAAATCAAAGAAGATGATACTTTTGATTTCTTAAATCTAGAAGGTTTCGCACCGAATACGCCACTTCAAATTCAGATTACACACTCAGACGGAACTACGGATACTATTCTTGCTAATCACACGTATAATGAACAGCAAATCGGATGGTTTAGAGCGGGTTCTGCTTTGAACTTGATTGCGGAAGAGGCTAAAAATTCTTAAAATTAGATTTTTAAATATATTGAATGCCACTCGGATTTTTTTCGGGTGGTTTTTTATTGGTTCTTAAACCAATTCTGAAAAGATACTTTATAAGTTTCGCCAATATTGATGGGGATCTTTTCTATAAAAACCTTATTGCCATCAATAGAAGTGATTTTCTGAAGATTTACAATATACGATTTATGAATTCTTTTAAAATATTTAGGTAGCAAATTTTCTAAATTTTTAAGATTTTCTAAAATGATAAACTCCTCAGCCGTGGTTTTTATATTCACATAATCACGCAAGCCTTCTATATAAAGAATTTCTTGAAAATTTACTTTTACTTTTTTCCCTTCAGATTTTACAAAGAAAAAATCATTTTCTTCTATGTTTGATTTTTCTGAAGAATTCTCTAAAAATCGATCTTTAACCCTCAAAACACTTTTGTAAAATCTGTCATAAGAAATGGGCTTCAAGAGATAATCCACCACTCCGTATTCATAACTTTCTAGGGCGAAATCAGAATAGGCTGTTGTAAGAATGATGGGCGTTTTATTTTTAATGATTTTCAAAAAATCCATCCCGTTAAGTTCTGGCATCTGAATATCTAGAAAAACCAAATCATAAGATTCTTCTTTCATTTTTTGTAAACCAATTAGCGGATTTACCGTAGAGAACCTGAACTCCAAAAAATAGGTTTTAGAAATATAATCTTCTAACAAACGAATTGCTAGAGGTTCATCATCAATTATTAAACATTTAATTTTCATAAATTTACCATCAAATTTACTTCGTAAAACTCACCATCATTCAAAATTTCAAGTTGATGCTTATCTGGATAAATAATGGAAAGTCGTTTTTTTACGTTTTCAATTCCAATTCCTGAACTTTTATCTTTTTCTAAGTTTGAAATTTTATTTTTTTGATGAAATAACAATTGGTTCGCTTTTGTTTCAATGGAAATTTCAAGCGGAAAATTTCTTAAATTACCGTGCTTGAAAGCATTTTCAACAAACGGAATGAGAATCATTGGTGCAATTTTCAAATCTTTATTCTCTGTTTTATCTTCAAAAAGAATATTTTCTGGGGTAGAAATCCTTAAACTTTCTAAATCTATATAATTTTTAAGATATTGAATCTCACTATGTAAACTGGTAAAGTCTTTTCTAATTTCTGTAGTAGAAAACCTCAGCAAATCTCCCAATTTTTCTATGGCATTCAGAGATTTATCAGACTTTTGATTAACTAGAGAATAAATATTATTAAGGGTATTAAAAATAAAATGCGGATTGATTTGTGATTTCAGAAGAGACATTTCGGCTTCGTTTTTTTGTTGGAGTAACGTTCTATTTTCTTTATCTATTCTTACAGAATAATCCAAAAACCATATTAAAGAACTGATAAAAATGGCATTACTCCCCCAGTAAAAATTATCAAAAATGTAGTATAAAACTGTTGTTCCATCTACATAATTTCTCATTCCAAATATTTTCAAAAAAAAGATTTCTTCAACCAAATATCTAAAAAAAATAAAAAAGAAAAAGGAAAGCAAAAATCCTAAAATAAAAAAAGATAAACTACTTTTTTTCATTAAAAAAGGAACTACCAAAAAATAATGAATATAAAAAATTATAAAATTGACCAAAAAACCAGACCAATTGAATGGATTTTGAAAAATAGAAACTTTAAAATTTTCTTGAATTGCATTATTAAACAAAAAAATAATCCAAAAAATGAGATGTATGATAAATAGAATTTTTCGGTTCATAATACAAAATTAATAAAGCATATTCAAAAAAAATCATAAAATCTATGAACACCTGTTTTTTTTATGCAAAACTAATTCATCTAAAATTTCTTATGCTTTGCAGAAAATGAATTTTTAGGTTAAAAAAATTTTAAAACTTTGCCTTATTAATTTAAAATTTATATCAAATGAAATCAAGACAATTCTCATTAAAAATCAATCTATTGATAATCTTCAATTTAATCGTTTTTTCTTGTAATTCTCAAGAACAATTCCCTGCAAAAGATTTGAAATCAAAAGTGCAAATTCTTAATGTAGGTACTTTTCACATGGGATTTTCTAGCGATGAACACACTGTAGATTATGACGAACATGATCGCAAAAACATTATGGAAAACAGAGAAATAGCCAAAAAAATTGCTGAATTTAAACCTACAATTATTATTGTAGAAAGAGAACCAAAACACAATGAAGAATTGCAAAAATCATATTTAGAATATTGTAAAAACCCTGAAACTAAATTTGAAAAACCAAGTGAAATTGAACTTTTAGCGTATGAAGTGGGAAGGATATCCAATGTTAAAAAAATATATGGAATAGACCATCAACTTGGATATAATTATATGAAAATAGACAATTTAGCAAAAAAAATAAATTCAGAAGTTTATCTAAATTATATGAAAAACACCAATTTCAAATCGAAATTAGATTTTGATAAAGCCAATACTTTGGACAAATTAAAAATAATAAATCATCCAGAAAATCTTGATTTTCTCATCAATGTAAATGCAGATATTTTAACCTATGTTTCAACACCTGGTAAATATGAAGGAGCTGAACAAGCTGCTGAATTGTATAAAAGAAACCTCATAATGTTTTCTAATCTCAATAGAATTCCATTAGCAAAAAATGACCGAGTTTTTATTTTGATGGGTGCTACTCATACTGCTTTTTTTAATGAATTTATGAAAAGGAGTCCAAGATATGAGTTGGCAAATATTTTTGAATATTTAAAATAATTTCTAAGAATGTAACAAATCTCCATTTCAGTTGTCTTATAAGGAGAACTAAAATGAATATGAAAAGAAATTTTATTATAGCAACAGGATTGTTGTTTATCTCGCAGTTGGGTTTTTCTCAAACCATTAAAAATGATACGGCAAAAGAAAAACAAATAGACGGTGTAACCCTTACCAAGACCAAAAAAGCAGTAGAACAGAAAGCAGACAGAACTATTTTTGATTTTTCAGAACAAGCTCATCTCAATACTGGAAATGTAAGTGAAGGTCTTAAAAAATTGCCAGGACTTATCGTCTCTGATGTTGCAGGTATGATGTATCAAGGGAAGCAATTAGATGTTTATATGGACGGTAGACCGCTAAATATTGGAGGTAATCAGTTGCAAGCTTTTCTCGAAGGAATGCCTGCCAATTCTGTAGAACGTGTAGAAATTGTAACGCAACCCGGTTCTGAATTTCCTGCCACTTCTGGTGGTGCAATCATTAACATTATTACCAATAAAAACGCACAAAAATATCTTTCTGCAACTTACACCGGGAGATACGCTTTCACCAATTACGAAAAATACAGAAACAGAACCAATAATTCTATTTTGTTAAATGCCAAAAATAAATATTTCGGGTGGCAACTAAATTTTGGACAAAATTATAGAGAAGCTTACAGAGAATCTATCATAGACAAGGTTTCTAACGTATTTTCGGAGCAAGTGAATAGAGGTTATTTTGTGAAATCTGCACTTACTTTTAACATTGGGAAAGACAGATTATTGGTAAATTATGACATCAACCATAATAATAATGACACCGAAAATAGCAGTTCTGGTTTTATAGCCAATAGAACGGGAACTGCTCCTAATTACATTTACAGTATAGACGATTATACCACCAAAGATTTCGGGGAGACAGAAAACTGGAGAAAAGACTTAAGCGCAACGTATCAAATAAAATTTGATGATAAAAATAAAAAATTAGATTTGAACGCCAGTTATAACACTTTTGATTCCAACTATAATCTTGATGGTAAAAAATTCATTAACTCTACCACTCAAAACAATAACATAGAAACCACTTCTCATCAAAACGTAGCGACCTTCAGAATTGATTATTCGCAACCTATTAAAATTTTAGACGAAGGGAAAATTTCTTTCGGTGGTTTGTTTGAAAAATTAAACTACGATACAGATTTTTTCGGCATTACCAATTTAGAATACCAAAGACAAACTACTTCTTCGTATGCAGAACTTCAAGCAAAGAAAAAGAATTTTGATTTTATTTTAGGAACCAGAGCAGAAGCGTATGATATTTCTGGAAAAACCATAGATTTAACCACCGGAAAACTTACTAAAGATCTAATTCCTTTTAAAAAATTCAGCCTTTTCCCGAATGCAAGCATTCAATATAACTTTGGGAAACAAGTCTATTTTGCACTGAATTACAACAGAAAAATTCAACTGCCTAATATTTCTTGGCTTAACCCAAATAACACCAATTACCAAAACGGAAACATCAGTTTCGGAGGAAATCCTAATCTACAACCTACTATTTTTAATAATCTCGAAGCAAAATTTTCAGTCTTTGATTATGCTTTTATTGGCTATAATCTAAGTATCGCCGAAAATCAATCTATACAATTTGCCGAAAAGAAATATTTCTTTGCAGAGAAACCCATCATAGAAAATAGAGAAGCTTATGGTGTAAGTAATGGTTTTATAAACGTTTCTTCTATGAAAGTTCATAATTTTAATTTCGGTTTACCTATTCCTTTTATGCTTTTTACTAAAGGATTAAAGGAAACAATGAAATTTAATATCAATCCAGATAAAATGAATTTCTTATACGTTTACACAGGTTATCAACTTCATCAGTTGCCAGATAATGACAATAAAGGATTCTGGATTTTTAACATCATGGCTCAATTTATTTTACCAAAAGACATTAAACTAGTTGCTAATTACGGAACCATGACCAAAGGTAACTGGTACTACTACAGAATGGAAAAACCTTGGATGAATAGCTTCGACCTTACTGCTACTAAAAAATTCTTGAATGATAGACTTACCGTATCTGTTTTTGCAAATGACTTGTTTAGAAGCAACGTAAATGCGGTAACCTCGCTTTATAACAATTCTAATCTTTATTTAGGAAATAATTTTGATTCTCAAAATTTTGGAATTTCTATCAATTATAAACTTCCTACTAAGAATAAATTGGTAAAAGAAGATCCGAACTTGTTAAAACAAGACAAGAAAGAAGATTCTGGATTACCGAATCAGTAAATATCAAAAAGATTTCTAAATTTTAGAAATCTTTTTTTGTTTTAAGACGCAACCTTTGCATTGATTTCATCTCTATATAAGAAAAGATTAAGATTATGAAAAAATTATTTTTTACTACAATGGCTTTATGCACTCTTGGATTTCTATTTTCTTGTGATACTAGAGAAGAAAACAACATTAGTATTTCTAGAATTAAAATAGATAGTGTGAAAATCCCTCAAGAGAAAATGGATTTATTTACTACTCAAACCATTAAAACTTACTCTACTTATGCTTCTGGTTGTGATAGATTTTATGATTATGATTATAGAATTGATAATCTGAATAGATTTGTAACTTCTTACACCTACAAAGAAAATAATGCTTGCACACAAGCTACTTATGTAGGCGCTAATCAATTTAACTTTAAACCTGTAGAAAAAGGAACCTACACTTTTAAGTTTTGGAACGGAAAAGACAATGCTGGAAATGATTTATGGATTACTAAAACCATAGTTGTAGAATAAAATCACTATTTTCGGTATTGTAAGTTGTATTACATGAATTTTAAAGAACTAATCTCTTCTTGTTTACAAAAAAACGCACAATCACAACGTGAATTGTATGATTATCTCGCACCAAAACTTTTTGGTGCTTGTTTAAAATATGCTCAAAATCAAGATGATGCCAAAGATTATTTTCAGGAAAGTTTTATTTTAATTTTCAAAAATTTACATCAATTTAACTTTAAAAGTGATTTGTTTTTTTGGGCAAAAAAAATCACTATTAATCATTGTATTTCTCAACTCAAAAAAAACAAAAATTTAGCTTTTACAGACTTAGAAACTATAGAAATAAATGAAGAAACAAATGAAGAAGAGGAATTCTCTATAGACCAACTTCTAAAATTGGTACAAGAACTACCTCCTCAATACAAAATGGTTTTTAATCTCTATGTTTTAGACCATTATAGCCATCGTGAAATCGCAGAAATGCTTAATATTTCTGAAGGAACCAGCAAATCTAATTTGAGCAGAGCCAAAATGATTTTGAAACAAAAAATTACATCACAACAGAAAAATACGCTTTATTACCATGAAAAATAAAAAAGATATAGAGCAAATTTTTCAGGAAAAACTCAGATATTTTGAAGCCAATCCGCCACAAGAATCTTGGGATTTTATTTCCGAAAAAATAAATGAAAAAGAAGAGAAAAGAAGGATAATTCCTCTATTTTGGTTGAAATCTGCAATTGTTTCTACAAGTGTAGCTGCGGTTTTATTGATAGGCTATTTCTTATTTAATGATAAGATTGACAGTAATTTACCAAAAAACAATACTAAAATCGCTCATCAAAGTCCTGAAATTCAGAATCAAAAAATTACAGAAAACAACTTACATAATCATTCAAAAATAGATGCAAAGACTGCTGAAATCATTAACCATCAAAACAACATTACCGATTCTAAAAACACAAATTTTTCCGTTAATACAATTACTGCAGAAAGTTCTTTGACTAAAAGCAATACTTCAAAAAATATAAAATTAACAAACAATACCCTAAATTCTGTAGAAAAAAATAAGACAAATCTTGAAAATCCATCTTCAGAGGAAAAAAAATTGGCGAAAAATCTTCAACCAGAAATTACACCAAATCAACAAAATAAAGAAGAAAAATCGCCAATTGTTTTAGCTGAAAACAATTTCGAAAATTCGGCTAAAAAAGAACAAGAAGTTTTGAAAAAAGAAGAAAATATTTTAGCTCAAAATAATTCAGAAGAAGATATTTTTAAAACAAAACTAGAAAAAGAAACGCAAAAAGTAACGCAAAAAAAATCTAAAAAATTATCCGTTTTTGCTAATTATACTCCACTTTTTGCTTCTTCTACTAAAGGTTCTGCGATAAGTAATTCCTTTGATAACAATACTAAAACTTTTGATGATAATAACAGTTTTGGAGTTGGGATTCAGTATGCTATTAATGATAAAATTTCTGTAAGAACGGGCGTTAATAATTATAGCCTTAATCATAAAACCGAAAATATAATTTTCTTTAAAGCCAACAGTACGGCTTCTATTAGTTACAACAATAGCTACAAAACATTGTCTTTAAATGAAAACGGACAGAATATGGTTATCCTTAATAATAATGCTTCTTTTTACAATGCAGATGTAGTAGGTTCTGTAAATTCAGGGACACTGAACCAAGAGATGAGTTTTATAGAAATTCCTATTGAATTTTCTTACAATTTACTCAATAAAAAATTGAAAATCAATACTATAACGGGTTTCAGTTCTGTTGTTTTAAATAAAAATGTAGTTTCCGTTTCATCTAATAATACAAAAACAGAAATAGGTAAGTCTAACAATATCAACGATGTACATTTTACAGGAAATGTAGGACTCGGTTTTTCTTATCCTTTTTCTAGAAATTTAGACTTGAAATTAGAACCTACTTTTAAATATCATTTTAATACATTCAAAGACAAACAAAACTCGTTTTCGCCATATTTCATTGGCGTTTATACTGGTTTTGTTTATAAATTTTAAATTAAATCACCATGAAAAAATTATTTTTACTTCTAGTTCTTGTTTGGGCAATATCATGCGAAAGACAAGATGAAAATTCTACTAAAGAATCGTTAATAGGAAACTGGGAATGGATTTCTTCTACAGGTGGAATTGATGGCAGAACAGAAACGCCCGTTTCTATAGGAAAACAAGTGAAAATTGTTATTACAAAAGATTCTGTAAAAGTTTATGAGAATAGCGTTTTAAAACAAAAAAACAGTTATAAAATTTCACGAGAAAAATCTGTTCTCGACAATAAAATTAAAGACATGATTATTTACAATAGTGGTTTTAGAGACAGTTTTATGATAGATTCACAAAACCAACTGCATCTAATTGGTGATTGTTTTGATTGTTTTGCAAGTCTTTATAAAAAAGCAGAAAATCAACCTTCGCAAGCACGCCAAATTGCATCATTCTGAGGAACTGGCGCTGTAATTTCTATATTTTCTTTAGTAACAGGATGTATAAATTCTAATTTTCTAGCATGTAAATGAATACCTCCATCAGGATTAGAACGTGGTGAACCGTATTTTAAATCACCCTTTATTGGCGTTCCGTTTTTAGATAATTGTGCTCTGATTTGGTGATGTCTTCCTGTCTCCAAATCGATTTCTAAAAGAAGATAATTGTCTAAAGATTTAACAATATTATAAATAAGAATCGCTTCTTTTGCACCTTCAGTTGGTTTTGGGAAAACAATTGCTTTGTTATTTTTCTCATTTTTTTTGAGATAATGAACCAATCTTTGAGAAGTCGGAATCATCTCTTTTGTCACAACTGCCCAATATGTTTTCTTGATTTCTCGGTTTTTTACCATTTGTGTGAGACGAGAAAGTGCTTTAGAAGTTTTGGCATAAATCACCAAACCAGAAGTAGGCCTATCTATTCTATGAACCAAACCTAGGAAAACATTTCCAGGTTTATTATCTCTTATTTTGATAAAATTTTTAATGGAATCTAGCAGAGATTCGTCGCCAGTTTTATCACCTTGAACCAATTGTCCCACTTTTTTATTGATGACTAAAAGGTGATTGTCTTCATAGATGATTTGAGAAGCGATATTTGAATTCGAGTTTTGCATTATTCTTTTTGAGTGATAGAATATTGATAATCATATATTCCATCATTATGAAAATTACTAATTTCTTTAGCTGTTAATTTAGCTGACAAAAGTCGGAAATTTTCTTTAGAAAAAACATATTCTTCATCAGCAATTAACTGATAGTGCTTCTTTTCCTTTTCCACATTTTGTTTAAATCTAAAGATATTATAGTCTTCATCTTCGGCTTTATGTTTATCAAACTCGTTTTTGACATTGATTTTCAAGTCTTTTTCTTCACTCAAAACAGACAAAACCACTTTAAAAGGCTTGCTTTTTAACCCAAATGGAAAATTATTTCTCCTGGCAAAAAGAGTATTCACCGAATTTTTATTTTCTAAACCAAAATATCTTGAGAAAATAATTATATCTTCTTCTATGTTAGAAATTACACCTTCTGGTTTTCTTTTAACCCTTTCAAAAATATTTTTATCATTTTTGCTCAATAGTTTTTCTTGTTCTGCAATGTTTTTCAAGAGATTTTCTCTTACTTGAGCCAGATTATTGATTTTTTTATAAACACCTAAAGAATCTGTTCTAAAATAAACGGTCACCTGATTTCGGTAAGCTACTTTATTACAATTGCAATCGTTTTTCTCCTCTTTTATTCCTTCATGCAGATGTTCATAATTAATAATTTTCCAACTAAAAATTTTATCATTTCCATCATTAAAAAGATAAGTTAGTTCTACATCTTGATTCACCGTAAATGGCGCGTGATAGGATTTCCCTTTTGGAGATTTAAGAGAAGACGCTGAAGAAATGCGATACTGGTAAACTTGATTTCTGGGCAAATCTGGAGTAATAAATTTCTTTTCCTGCGAGAAAACACAAAAAGAAATTAATGTGAATAATAAAGAAAGTTTTTTCATGGTTATAATTTTCCATAAAAATAAAAAAAGTTGAGCAAAAAACTCAACTTTTTATTTATCTAGTAACTTTCGTTCTTATTCGGGAAGGAAACATCTTTCACATCTTTCACATATTGCGAAACGGCGCCTGTAATTTCTGTATAAAGGTCTAAATATCTTCTTAAAAATTTCGGTGAAAACCCTTTATTCATTCCCACCATATCATGATAAACCAGAACTTGACCATCACAATCTGGTCCGGCTCCAATTCCTATCGTTGGGATAGAAATACTTTCTGAAACTTTCTTCGCTAAGTCAGCAGGAATTTTTTCTAAAACTAAAGCAAAACAACCCAATTCTTCTAAAATTTTAGCGTCTTTTATTAATTTTTCGGCTTCTGAATCTTCTTTTGCACGAACTTTATAAGTTCCAAATTGATAAATAGATTGCGGTGTTAAACCTAAATGTCCCATTACTGGAATTCCTGCATTAATTAATCTAGAAACAGAATCTGCGATTTCTTCGCCACCTTCTATTTTCACAGCATGCGCTCCAGATTCTTTCATCATTCTTACCCCAGATTCCAACGCTTTTTGCGGATCTGACTGATACGTTCCGAATGGTAAATCTGCAACTACTAATGCTCTATCTACTCCTCTTACTACACACTGAGCGTGATAAATCATTTGATCTAAAGTAATGGGCAAGGTAGTTTCGTGACCTGCCATTACATTCGCTGCCGAATCTCCTATTAAAATAGCATCTACTCCACCTGCATCTACCATTTTGGCAGTGGTATAATCATAAGCAGTAAGCATTGTGATTTTTTCCTTATCGAATTTCATTTTTCGTAAGGTTTCGGTCGTTACTTTTTTAATTTCGGAATGTACTGACATGGGAATAAATTTTAAAGAGTAAATGTATAAAAAAATGCCGACTCTCGGTCGACATTTTTAATTTTTATAAAACTACGTGTCCTAATTTTCTTAGTTTTTCGTGGTTTAAGATTTTTAAGTTTCTTCCTTCCACTTCTATGTAGTTATCTTGTTTAAATTCTGAGATTAATCTGATGGCACTTTCTGTAGCAGTTCCGATTAAGTTCGCAATTTCTTCTCTTGTTAAAGAAATTTTGATAAAACCTTCTGGGTCTGTTCCTAATTTCTGCTCTAGAAGAAGAAGTACTTCTGCTAATCTTTCTCTTACTGTTTTTTGAGCCAAGAAAGTTACCGTATTAGAACTTTCGCCCAATTCGAAAGAGATTTTCTGAAGCATTGCAAAAGACAACTGAGGGTCTACTTCTAACAAATGAAGAAATACATCTGCAGGAATATAAGTCGCTTGTAAATCGCTCATCGCTTCAGCAGTTGCTTGATAAGCTTCGCCAATTAACAGCGCTCTATAACCAATAATATCACCTTCTTTGATGAATCTTAAGATTTGTTCTTTTCTATTAAAACCTAGTTTATAAAGTTTTGCTGTACCACTTTCTATAAAAAAAACACCTTCTACATTTCTTCCTTCCTCGAAAAGAGATTCTCCTTTATTAAAGAAAAGAGTTTGCTTCGCATTGATATATTTAGTGTAATCTTCTTTAGATAGAATTTCCTTAAAAGCCTTGTCATTAAAAACACTTAGAAACTTGTTTTCAATAAAAATTTGTTTTTCTAAAGACATAGATGAATTTTTATGATTTTCGTCAGCAAAATTATCATTTTTTTCTTATTAATCATAAAGAATTTTTGTATTATTTTTGCACATTTAACAAAAGCAGATGGCAGAAAATTGTTTCCATTGTGGACAAGAAATAGATAAAGATAGAATTTTCTTCGATGAGAAGGCATTTTGTTGTAACGGATGCAAATCTGTTTATGAAATTCTCAATGCAAATAATCTCGGAAATTTTTATGAATTAAATAAAAATTCTGGAATTAGACCAGACGAAAATCTTTCTCAGTTTGATTATTTAGATACTCCAGAAATTTTCGAAAAAGTAGTAGATTTTTCTGAAGGGAATACTAGTGTAGTTACCTTTAAAATCCCAGTGATTCACTGTAGCTCTTGTATTTGGTTATTAGAGAGTTTACAAGATTTAAATACAAATATTAGATATTCTCAGGTAAATTTCACCAAGAAAACATTGCAAGTTTCTTTCAACCAAAACGAATTACCTCTGAGTGAACTGGCAAAATTCTTGACGAATCTTGGTTATAAACCTGTGATTTCATTAGAAACTGCAGACAAAAAAGAAGCCGCAGTAGACAGAAGCCTCACGATAAAAGTGGCGGTTGCAGGATTTGCCTTCGGAAATGCGATGATGTTTGCGTTCCCAGAATATTTAAACACGGGTTCTTCCGTAGATTTCTGGTTAGAAGAGTTTGCGCCGTTTTTCAGATTTTTAACTTTCTTACTTTCCATTCCGGTGGTTGTGTATTCTGCATCAGATTATTACAAATCTGCTTGGTTTGGTTTGAAAAATAAAATTGTAAACATAGACGTCCCAATTGTCTTAGGAATTCTGGTTTTATTCTTTAGAAGTGTCTACGAAATCGCGACCAATTACGGTCCTGGATATTTTGATACACTTTGTGGATTGTTATTCTTCATGTTATTGGGTAAAATTTTTCAAAAGAGAACTTATTCTGCACTTTCGTATGATAGAGATTACAAATCTTTTTATCCAATTGCGGTAACCAAAGTAGATTTTGGGGGACAACAACAAAACATTTTACTTTCTGACATTAAAGTTGGCGATAGAATTTTAGTAAGAAACCAAGAAATTATTCCTGTAGATGCGGTTTTAATTAATGGCGAAGGAAACATAGACAATAGTTTCATTACCGGTGAAAGTGCTACAATTACCAAAAATCCTGGGGATAAAATTTTTGCTGGTGGAAAACAAATTGGTTCCATTTTGGAACTAGAAGTCATTAAAACGGTGAACCAAAGTTATTTAACTCAACTTTGGAACAAAGAGGCCTTCAGAAAAGAAGAATTAGGACTCGATACTTTGGTGAATCAAATTTCAAAATATTTCACTTTTATCATTTTAGGAATTACGCTTCTCGCAGGAATTTATTGGTATCAAATAGATTTTGAAAAAATGTTCCAAGTGGTTTCTGCGATTTTGATTGTGGCATGTCCATGTGCATTGGCGCTTTCTACTCCATTTACGATGGGACACATCATGAGAATTTTGGGCAGAAATAAAATGTATGTGAAAGATGCTCACACCATTGAAAAAATGGCAAAAATTGACACTTTGGTTTTTGACAAAACAGGTACAATTACTTATAACAAAAAAGCCAACATCAGTTTTGAAGGTCAAGAAATCGCTGAATTTGATTTAAAAAACATAAAATCTTTACTCAAAAATTCTAATCATCCGCTTTCTAAATCGCTTTACGAATTTTTAGAAGTACAAGACGAATATTTACCAATTGAAAACTTCAAAGAAACTGCTGGAAAAGGTTACGAAGCCACAGTAAGAGGAAAAGTTTACAAAATTGGTTCTGCAAAATTCACTCATCAAGAAGCTAAATCACTAGAAACTGCCGTTTACATAGAAAGAGATGGTGAGTTTTTAGGAAAATTTATCTTCAAGAATGAATACAGAGATGGTTTAGCCGAAATGGCAAAAGAACTGAAAGATTATAAAATCCACGTATTAAGTGGAGACAATTCTTCGGAAGAGCAAACGCTCAAAAACCTTATCCCAAATATCACTGAAATGAGATTTAGTCAATCTCCGGAAGATAAATTAGAGTATATCAAATCTTTACAAGATCAAGGTAAAAAAGTTGCCATGCTTGGAGATGGACTAAATGATGCGGGTGCGCTGAAACAAAGTAACATAGGAATTGCGATTGCAGATGACACCAATTCTTTCACGCCGAGTTCAGATGTGATCATGAATGGAGGGGTTTTGACAAAGTTGCATGACTATTTTGCACTCACAAAAGATGCCATAATCATTGTGAAATTAACATTTGGAATTAGTTTTCTATATAATGTGGTAGGTTTAACCGCAGCTGTAATCGGTGAAATGTCACCATTATTCGCTGCAATTTTGATGCCTTTAAGCTCAATAAGCGTAGTTGCATTTACCTCATTATCAACATGGTTAAGGTCAAGAAAATACTTCAAATTTTAATAATAAGATAAAAAAATCTTATTTAGAATATTTTTAAATTAACGTTTTTTTAACAGACTATGATGAAAGTCATTAAAAAACATTAATTTTGAAGCGCAAAATCCTTTTATATTTGTAAAATCGTGGAAATTCTCTATTTAATGATCATCTGCAGTGTCTCAATCGCTGTAATTTTTCTAATAGTCTTTATTATTAGTGCCAAGAATGGTCAGTTTGACGATGACGAATCTCACGCAGTAAGAATTTTATTAGAAGACAAAAAAACAGATATAGAAGAAGAAAAATCTGAAGAAAAAAATTAAAATTAAAGTGATTAGTTAATATGGAAACACAAAAGTTTAGTTATGACAATGGCATTGTGCGTGCGTTTCTTTACGCTACAATAGTCTGGGGAGTACTTGGTTTTACATTTGGTGTAACTGTTGCATCAATGTTATTTTATCCAGAGTTACCAGAATACCTTTTTGGAACAGATGACCCTACAATTGCAAGTTTAAGAAGTGGAGACATTCAAGGACTTGTAAGTACTAATGGTGCGTTTGGATTTGGCAGATGGAGAATGTTGCACACCAGCACAGTTATTTTTGCATTTGTAGGTAATGGATTCTTTGCAGGTGCTTATTATTCTTTACAAAGATTATTAAAGGCAAGAATGTTTAGTGACGTCCTTTCTTGGATTAATTTCTGGGGATGGCAATTAATAATTGTTACAGTAGCAATTACCTTTCTAATGGGTATAAATACTTCTAAAGAATATGCAGAACATGAATGGCCAATTGACATTATGATTGCTATTATTTGGATTGTAATGGGTATTAATATGTTTGGTACTATTGCCAAGAGAAGAGTAAGACACCTATATGTTGCTATATGGTTTTACATTGCAACATGGGTAGGTATTACGATGCTACACGTATTCAACAATCTAGAAGTTCCTTTATCATTTGCAGGATGGAAATCTTATTCAGCTTATGCTGGTGTAAAAGATGCTTTAGTACAATGGTGGTATGGTCACAATGCGGTAGCATTCTTCCTAACAACTCCAGTACTTGGTTTAATGTATTACTTTATGCCAAAAGCAGCTGATAGACCTGTGTTTTCTTATAAACTTTCTATCATCCACTTCTGGTCATTAATATTTGTTTACATTTGGGCTGGTCCTCACCACTTGTTATACACAGCAATTCCAGGTTGGGCACAAGCTTTAGGTACTACGTTCTCTATTGCTCTTATTGCTCCATCTTGGGGAGGTATGCTTAATGGTTTATTAACCTTAAGAGGAGCTTGGGATAAAGTAAGAGAAAATCCTGTTCTTAAATTCTTCGTGGTTGCAGTTACTTGTTATGGTATGGCTACTTTCGAAGGACCACTTTTAGCAACAAAAACTTTAAATAAAATCGGTCACTATACAGACTGGGTAATTGGTCACGTTCACGTAGGTGCATTAGGTTGGAATGGCTTTATGGCATTTGGTATGATTTATTATTTACTACCAATTATGTGGAGAACAAAATTGTGGTCTGTAAAATTAGCAAATTGGCATTTCTGGTTAGGTACTTTAGGTATTATTTTCTACGCAGTACCAATGTATCTTTCAGGATTTACACAAGGTTTAATGTGGAAACAATTTAATCCAGATGGAACTTTAGTATATAAAAACTTTTTAGATACTGTTACGGCAATTATTCCTTACTATCAAATGAGATTTTTTGGTGGGTTATTATATCTTACTGGCTCTATTCTTATGGTTATTAATGTTATTGCTACTGTAAGACAAGGTTCATTCGAAAAAGAAGTTCCAGTAGAAGCTCCTGCATTAGCTAAAATTTCTGACGCTAGAAAAGAAGGAGAAGGAAAACACCTTTGGTTAGAAAGAATGCCATTATATTTAACTCTATTATCTTTCGTGGCATTAGCAATTGGAGGTATGGTAGAAATTATCCCTACATTAACTGTAAAAGATAATGTTCCTACTATCGCATCAGTAAAACCTTATACTCCGCTAGAATTAGAAGGTAGAGACTTATACATTAGAGAAGGCTGTAATGCGTGCCACACTCAAATGATTAGACCATTTAGAGATGAGGTTGTACGTTACAATGGTAAAAACGGTCAATACTCTAAAGCTGGTGAATTTATTTATGACAGACCATTCTTATGGGGTTCTAGAAGAACTGGGCCAGATTTGCATAGAGAAGGAGGTAAAAACCCAGATACTTGGCATTTCAAACACATGTTAAATCCAAGAGTAACTTCTCCAGGTTCTATCATGCCAAGATATCCATGGTTAATCTATAATGAACTAGACAGAACTAAAACTAAGGATAAATTAGTATTATTGAAAAATGTATTCGGTCACCCTTATACAGATGAAGAAATCAATAATGTAGACAAATTAGTAGACGAACAAGCTGCTAAAATTGTAGAAGGAATCTATTCTGGTGATGCTGAAATCAAAAAAGCATTTGATGCTCAAAAAGCAGAACAAGGAGAAGCATTTGTTCCTGTAGAAAAGAGAGAAATCGTTGCTTTAATTGCTTATTTACAAAGATTAGGTACAGATATTAAAACTACCGAAGTAAAAACAGCAAGCAATAATTAATAATCTAATTAAAGGAGTTTTTTCAATATGATACCAAGTAATATAAAAGATATCTTAGCAAATATAGATAATGCAGGAATCTACCAAACATTGTCTATGATTATCTTTATCATATTTTTCATCAGCACTGTGTTATACGTTCTTTCTAGACCGAAAAAACACTACAGCGAAGTTGAAAGAGCTCCTTTAGAAGATGATCATAACAATTAAAAGTTCTAAAAAACAAGAGTCATGAAACATAGAACACCCGTACTTGTAAACATAGTAGCAATATTATTTATCTTAATATTTTTATTCTACATGTTTATACAAAATACCTCTTTCTTATCTTCTCCTTATTTCTGGGGAACTATCGTAATAGGTATTGTTTTAGCATACATTTTCAATGCAATCGGTGCATTAGCTGAAAACGAAAGATTCAAGCAAATGACAGATGCAGAAAAAGCAACTTTCTTAAAAGAAAAAGAAATACCATATTTCAAAAGATTATATGATAGTGCTTTCAAAAAACAATCGGATGTTGAAGAAAAAGACATCCTTATTGACCACGGTTTTGATGGCATCAAAGAATTAGATAATCAATTACCAAAATGGTGGTTAGGTCTATTTTACTTTGGCGTAATTTATGCAGTAGTTTATTTAATTGCATACTCAGTTTCAGATTTTGCTCACCCAGACAAAGAATATGAAGCAGAGCACAAACAGCAATTAGCAGATATCGCAGCTTATGACGCTGTTACTCCTAAAGCGACTATCGAAACTGCAAAATACAATGCAGATAATATTGCAGAAGGAGAGCAAATCTTCAAAACAAACTGCGTATCTTGTCACAGTGAAGGTGGAAAAGGAGGAATTGGACCAAACTTAACTGATGATTTCTGGATCAATCAACCAGAAAAAACATTATTTAAAAATGTATTCCACATGGTTGAAAATGGTAGTCCAAACAATCCTGCAATGCAAGCTTTCGGTAAAAATGGAGTTCTTAACGGTAACGACATCGAAAAAGTAGCTGCATACATCTACCACATTAACCAAGAAATGCCAGATGCTGCTGGTGGAGCTGCTCCACAAGGAACCAAGGCAAATTGGGAAAAATAAATTTAAAAAATTATATTTGTTATAAAAGAAAATATGAAAAGTTAGTTTTTATAATAAATAATATACAAAAATGGCTAATAAAGAAGAACAAATTGGCGCTGGTCAAGTAATTCATACAGAAACCTTCAGAGATTCTGTAGCAACTATAGAACAAACGGGTTCTAGAAAATGGGTATATCCTAAAAAACCAAAAGGGAAATTTACCAATTACAGAGATATTGTCACGTTCATTTTATTAGCCATTTTCTTTATTACTCCATTTCTTAAAATAAATGGAAATGCAATGCTCAAAATAAATATTATCGATAGAGAATTTTTTATTTTCGGGCAACCATTCTATCCGCAAGACTTCTTTATTCTTGCAATAGGAGCAATTACTTCTCTTGTTTTCATTATTCTTTTTACCGTAATCTTCGGAAGAATTTTCTGTGGTTGGATTTGTCCACAAACCATTTTTATGGAAGGTGTTTTCCGTAAAATAGAATTTTGGATTGAAGGAGATAGAAACAAACAAATTAGATTAGCCAGTCAACCTTGGAATGCAGAAAAAATCTGGAAAAAAGGATTGAAATGGTCTGTTTATGTAGTCATTTCTCTTATCATTACGCATTGGATGTTTATGTACATCGTAGGTGTAGAAGACACGCTGAAAATTATGAAAGGAGGACCGGTAGAATACCCTACTAATTTCATTGTAATGGTCATTTTCACTGGATTATTTTACTTCGTTTTTGCTTGGTTCAGAGAGCAAGTGTGTACACTTGTTTGTCCTTATGGTAGATTACAAGGTGTATTGATTGACAAAGAAACCGTAAACGTTTTCTACGATTATAAAAGAGGAGAAAACAGAGCAAAATGGAGAAAAGGAGAAGACAGAAAAGCTGAAGGAAAAGGAGATTGTATCGATTGTAATCAGTGTGTAGTTGTTTGTCCTACTGGTATTGACATCAGAAATGGTCAACAGCTAGAATGCATCAACTGTACTATGTGTATTGATGCTTGTGATGAAGTAATGATCAAAACAGGTTTACCTACAGGTCTTATCCGTTACGCTACAGAAGACGAAATCGAAAAAGAAGAAAAATTCAAATTTACGAATAGAATGAAAGCATACTCGCTTGTTCTATTAGCATTAGTTGGTGTTTTAGGTTATTTATTAAACAACAGAGGTGGTTTAGAAGCTAAATTCATAAAACCAGCGGGAAGTTCTTTCTATGTGAAAGATGGAAAAATTAATAATACCTACAATTACACCCTTCTAAACAAAACCAATGACGATAAAATGGTTACCATTAAAGTAATTAAGCCTACACATGGTGAAGTTATTTTCAGTGGAAACAGTACTATCGCTCTAAAACGTGACAAAATCACCAAAGGAACTGTAAATGTAAGTTTCCCTGAAAAAGAAGTGAACCAACCAAAATTAATTGTTACTTTTGGCGTTTATGATTCTAAAGGAAAACTTTTAGACACTTTCGAAACTAATTTTGAAGGTCCATTTAAGTTACAATTCTAATTTTTTAAAAAATATTTTTAATGAAATTCACTTGGGGACATGGTATAGTAGTCGCTTTAGGACTTTTTATATCCTTTATTTTGTATTTAATTTTCATTTTTCCAATTGGTAAACAGAATTCTGAGTTGGTTACCGAAAATTATTATGAAGACGAATTATCTTATCAAAAAGTGATCGATGCTAAAAATAATGCTGAAACTTTAGCTACAAAGCCTCAATATGCACAGTTGCCTTACGGAATTAGAGTTGCTTTCCCTAAAGATATCAACAATCAAAATGCTAAAATAGAATACTATTTATACAGAACCAATGACAAAACACAAGACAAAACAGGTTCTGTGCAACTAGATGCAGATAATAGCTTTTTAATCCCAAAGAATTTTATGATTCATGGTTCTTATACACTAAAAGTTTTATGGACCAAAGACGGAAAAGATTACCAAGTAGATTATGACGTAGAATGGAAATAACCCTTATTTTAGCGGCACTAGGTTTAGGTTTTGCAAGCGGATTCCACTGTATAGGAATGTGTGGTCCCATTGCGCTTTCGCTAGGATTGTCTAAAAAAAAACAAGTTAATTTCCATCTTCAAAATCTTACTTATCAATTCGGCAGAATTCTCACTTATTCTATTTTAGGAGCCATTGTAGGTATTGTAGGCGAAGGTTTTCAGCTCGCAGGAATTCAGCAATACATCAGCATTTTTGCTGGAGTTTTATTGATGATTATGTCACTTTTCTCTTTCGGAGGAGATTTTGCCTCAAAAATTCCAGCCATTAATAATGCTTTACTTAAAGTTAAAATCAATCTCGGAAAATTTTTACAAAAATCTGATTATTCCTCTCGATTTTTGACAGGATTATTAAACGGACTTCTTCCTTGCGGAATGGTTTACATGGCACTTACAGCAAGTTTAGCAGCAGGCGGAATTTGGCAAAGCGCAAGTTTTATGGCTATTTTCGGTTTGGGAACATTTCCGTTCATGTTTGCCACTGTTCTTTTCGGAAATCTAATTAACACGGCTCTTCGAAACAAAATTCTTAAGATTGTACCGATTATTATGCTCATTTTAGGAGGTTTATTCATTCTAAGAGGTCTAGAATTAGGTATTCCTTACATCTCACCTAAAAAGGAAGCTTTGAAGGTAGAAAAGAAAATGAACTCAGAGAAAACTTCAGACGAAAACTGTCACTAAATTTTCTTACTTTTAGCTCAGAATTTTAAAATCAAATCTATGCTTAAAAAATTTACTTTTTGGCTAATTCCACTATTGGCCATTATTCTCCAAGCTTGTGCTGTAGATTCTGTTACCACTTATCATCAAGATAAAACCACTAGTGTTCTCATGAATATTGACATGAAAGACTTACTTGCGATGGCAAAAAACATGAGTGGTGATTCTGCAAATTCTAATAATAAATTTAAAGATTTCGAAATGTACCCTAGAGATTGGAAAAACATGTACGAAATCATGCAAGAAGATTCAGAAAAAAAGGGAATCCCGATGACTAAAGACAAAGACAGCATTCAGTTAATCAAAAAAATGTTTGTAAAATCTAATTTTGAAAATAATGAAATGACGGGAATTGCTTTTAAAATGGATAGATTAACTCCAGAAGAAATCAAAAATTTCTCTAGAACATCTAAAAAAAGCAATTTTATAAGCGCCACAAGTTCTGACAACACCATTTGGGACGGAAAAACATTAACATTAGATACAGAATATTTTAATCCTCAAACTTTTTCTGAAACCTTAAAAAAAGAAATGACTTTAGAAGCTAAAACGGATTCAGCTAAAGCAGAAGCAGAATCTGCACTTGCTATGATGAAGATGTTTAATACTAAATTCAACAACAAAATTAAGTTTGAAACCAAAATAAAATCCATCCAAGGAAAACACGATTGGATAAAGCAAATTGATGATTACACGATTGATATGTCTTTTTCTTTTGAACAACTTCTTGACGAAAGTTTAAAACTCAACGAAAAGGACAAAAAAGTAATCATCATTACAGAATAAAACAAAAACCACCAAAATTTCGGTGGTTTTTTATTATTTATTTATTTTTCTAATCTCTTTAATTCTAAAATAGAATAATAAAAATGAAAAGATTAAAAAGACAAATCCTAAAATTCTTAAAATAAATTCTTCTTTCTCTTCAAAATTAACAGTTTCAATAAATATTGAAGCTACTCCTAAAAATAAAAGAAAAATTCCTAATCCTATTTTAGAATCAATAGTAGTTCCAAAAAAACCTACAATACCAATAAGAATTTCAGAAAAAATCTGTTTAAAATTTTTCATTAATCAATCATTTCAAATCTAGCGTATTCCGCTACTTTTTTCGGCAACTTAATTCCGCCTTCTACTTGATTGTTTTCTAACAATGCCGCCATAATTCTAGGCAAAGCCATTGCAGAACCGTTTAATGTATGGGCTAATTGCGTTTTCCCGTCACCTTTGAATCTGCATTTTAAACGATTCGCTTGGAAAGTTTCAAAATTAGAAACCGAAGAAACTTCTAGCCATTTTTCTTGTGCTGCACTCCAAACTTCAAAATCATAAGTCATCGCAGAAGTGAAACCTTGGTCTCCACCACACAATCTTAAAATTCTGAAAGGCAATTCTAAATCTTCTAAAATAGATTTTACATGCGCTACCATTTCTTCTAAAGCTGCATAAGAATTTTCTGGCTTTTCTATTCTTACAATTTCTACTTTTTCGAATTGGTGTAATCTGTTCAAACCACGAACATGAGCACCATAACTTCCCGCTTCCCTTCTATAACACTGTGAGAAAGCTGTATTCTTAATTGGTAAATCTCTCTCGTCTAAAATAACATCTCTGTAAATATTTGTTACGGGAACTTCTGCAGTTGGAATTAAATATAAATCATCAATTCCTACGTGATACATTTGACCTTCTTTGTCAGGCAATTGTCCGGTTCCATAACCAGAAGCTTCATTCACAACATGAGGCGGATTAACTTCTAAATAACCAGCATCTGTATTTTTATCTAAGAAATATTGAACTAAAGCTCTTTGCAATCTAGCGCCTTTTCCTAAGTAAACTGGGAAACCAGCACCTGCGATTTTAACTCCGAGTTCAAAATCAATCAAATTATATTTTTTTGCCAATTCCCAATGCGGAATTGCACCTTCTCCCAATCCATGAACTTCGTGAGATTGATAAACGATTTCGTTATCTTCCGCAGAAACACCAGCTTTTACCAAATGGTAAGGAATATTTGGAATTTGATATAAAATATTAAGCAAAGAAGTTTCTATTTCCGAAAGTTTTGTAGTAAGTTCTTTGGAAGACTCTTTGTATTGAGCAGTTTTAGATTTAGCAGCTTCGGCTTCTTCTTTATTCCCTTCTTTCATTAAAATTCCTATTTCTTTAGAAATTTTATTGATTTCAGCCAATTGCGAGTCTAATTCTTGTTGTGTTTTTTTACGTTCGTCATCTAATTGGATAGCTTCATCTACCAATTCTAATTGCTTAAAATTTCTTTTTTTAAGACCTTCTAAAACGCGTTCTTTTTCTTCGCGCAAAAAACTTACTTGTAACATCTTATTTGGTTTGAGAGTTAAGATTTGAGTCTGAAATAAAACTCAAATTTTAATGATTTATGCAAATTTACGGAATTATACCGATTAGTAATTTATAATAGTCCAATTAAAATTGTCCTAATAAATAATCTATCGGCATTCTACCAAAATTATTAGATTATTTATCATCAGAATTGGTATCATTTTACGATATGAATGATGTTTGGCTGTCCTTCCACTTTAGAAAACGAAAGTTTATTGTTATACCAAACTTTGGAGACTTGAAACAAGTTAGGAGACCAATTGTACTCTACTTTTACGGTGTCTACATCTGTTACTGTTTCTTTATTTACTATTTTAGAAAGATTGATGTAAAAATCAGATTGATACGTTTTTTGACTTGGCGAAATAGAATCTTTTAAAATTCTAACCGCTCCAGTTGCGTAATCTACATAAGCAATCGTGTCTTGGTCTTTTTTGACAGAAATTCCTGTAATATCTTGCAAAGCTCTATCCGCATTTAAATCCTGAGCTCTCACAGCGGTAAAACCTCCAGGAATATTGGTGTTGAGCAAATCTTTCCCAGCAGCGTTTTTGATGTAAATATTAAGAACTTGGTCTATTTTCTGCAAGTCACTTTCATCTTCTCCTCTACAAGAGTTAAGAAAAATTAAAATCCCTAAAATGATTAATCTGCTGAACTTCATATTGCAAAGATAATTTTTCTAACCTAATTTTTTAAAATACTTCCAGAAAAAAAACATCCCAAGAAATCCCGAAAATGTCATCGCTAAAAAAACACTGATTCCCATTCCTAAAATTTGAAATTTTGGGACTAAAATAAAAGCAGAAATCGCCAAAACAATCAATGAAAATAGAGAAACAATGGTATTTTTCTTCATTTCTCCTACTGCAGAAAGTAAATTCCCAAATAAATTTCTAAATAACATATTCATTAAAAATGTTATGACCAAAATTAAAAACACTTGGGTTTCATGAGCATATTGAGATGAGAAAAATAGCGTTAAAATTTCTTTGGCAAAGAAAAATGAAACTCCAAAAATGACTAAACAAATCGGAATGAAAATTTTATAGTAATTCGAAATATAATCTTTTACAAATAATTGATTATGAGCGTTTTTAGCAATTTTTGGAAAATCTGCTTGTAACATAGATACTGCCAAAAAAGTAAGATTGGATGGCAAAATAATCGCTACTTTATAATCTGCTACCGCATTTTCGTTTAATAAAAATCCTAGAAGTAAAATATCTAAAGAAAACAATAAATCTGATAAAAAAGCAGTAAAAACAGCATAAAACGAATAACTCCAAAGTTCTTTTTTCTGAAGTTTTATTCTCTGAAAGTTTAGAATTTTATATTTAAAAAACCAGAATAAAGATAAAAATGGAGCAAGTGAAATAGCCAATAAATAACCTTTTAACCCGAAAAAGTAAGTTAAAATAATAATTAAAATCAGTCCAAAAACATTGACCACATTATTCACTCGAGCAAAGTTCTTGTTATCATGATACACTCTAAAATAAGACTGTATATGATTGAAAAAATAAAAACCAATCAACCGAATGGTGAAAAATATAAAAATTAGCAAAACATCTCCGTATTTCTGAACGAAAAAAAAGCTCGAAAAAATAAATAGAACAGAAAGAATTAACTGATATAAAAATCCTTGAAGAAAAAAATGCTGATGAAGTTTTTCTTTTTCTTCTGCTTGTTCTGCAATGGCACCGAATCTTAGAAATCCTTGCGAAGAACCAAGCCCACTAAAAGTCGCAAAAACCGCAAAAACAGAAGCCACAATCGTCATCATTCCAAAATCACTTTGCGGAAGCATTCTTACCACCGCAATAGACGAAATAAGTCCACAGATTTTTGCAATCAATAGTGAAAAAAACACATATTGACCTTTATTTTTAAAAAAATTCTGCAAAAATTCTTGAAGACTCTTCATTTATGAAAAATATAGTTTATGAACAGATAAAATATGTATTGCAAATACTTTCTTGTGAAAATCATCTTTGCTATAAAGAGTTTTTACAGCTTCGGTTAATTTATAATCATAGTCAATCAACTTAATATTTTCTAAGAAATAGTCATCATATATTTTTCTCAATTTTTCATTTCTATCAAAATAATATTGGTAAGGAAACATACTTACGTTTTCACTCTTATTTCTAAATTTCTGATAGTAATTAAAAACTCCTCTCATCACATAATCTCCTAAAAATGTTTTCCATTTTGCATTAGGCTTCATGTGTGTTCTTTCCCAAACAAATTGAGTCGCTGGTTTACAATATGACTTAATCCATTCTACATAAAAATTACTTCTGAAGCGCCACTCATAAGGAATCGATAAGATAAATCTTAAAAAATCTTTATTCATAAATGGCGAACTTTGATACGAATATTGATTAAAAACTAAACTTCCTAATATAGTAGCATTAAAACCTGAAGTTTTAGTTAAAAAAATATCTTCTCTGTACTTTTCACTAAGGTATGGTGTAATATATTCTTTAAATTCTTCTAAAAATTCTTTATTATAAACCAATGTAGAAATGTCAATAGGTCTAGGATTTTTTGATTTCAGATAAGATCCTAAAACACCTCCTCCTATTTGTCCTGTATGAATTAATCCTATTTTTTTCTTTTCTTCTACTTTTAATTTAGACATTGCAAAATCTACGTGAATAGATCCAAAATATAGATTAAATCCTTCGCTGATTTTTGTAAGCTTATCTATATTAGAAATAAATTCAAATTTTTCTAATGATACAAAATCAAGTTTAAGCTTTTCTGATTCTGCAATTTCTTTTGCTACAATTTCATCGGTATAATTTTTCTGAGAAAAACAAAATAAGCGTTGCCCCTTTCTAAAATTATTTTTGAGCGCATAAAATAGAACTAAACGAGAGTCTAAACCTCCACTTATCGTAGTAAAATGTTCTTTTCCCATTTCTAAATCCTTTTCATACTCTTCGATTACCGCTTCATTAAACAAATGATCAGCCTCTAATAGCGCCTCTTTTTTTGATCCTTTAAATATTTCGATATCGTACAAATCAAAATAATGCTTTATTTCGTAATAACCGGAAATATTATCCATCAAAATAATAGAACCTTCTAAGAGTCTAAAAAAATTTTTCAATGGAGATATGTGGCCTAAAATATAACCTATTGTAACCAAATGATAAAAAGCATCTGAATTAGGTTTTAAATCTAAAATCTCAGAGTCTTTAACTGTTTTTGTGAGTCGAAGAAGATTGGTGTCTACATAGAAATTATGCTGAGCTGTTTGATGATAAAAAACCCTCTGTGTTCCAGTATGATTATTATAGATGAGAAGCTTATTTTTCTTTTTATCAAAAATAAAGCCTCTAAATTCACCACTCAATTCGTTTGGAAAAAGTTCTCTTTTTTTATGGTATAACTGAATAATAATTTCAGTAAACGCATCTGTCTGAAAAGTTTGAAGTAACTTGCTTTTATTTAAAATACAACCTTCTAGTACAACAATATAATCTGAATCTTCATAATTCAAATTATCGAAAACATCATTAAAATAAACATTATATTTTAATGACTTATCTTTCAACTGTAAATCAAATCCACTAAACATTCAATACTTTATTATAAATTTCAGAAAATTTTTCGGCGATTACGGACTTAGAGAAATTTTCTACAACATATTTTCTTAAATTTTCAGAAGATTCTAGTGCTACATTTTTCTGTAGCACATTTTTCTTGGCTTCTAATAATGCATAACTATCATTTTTCTCTATTAAAAAACCTCTTTTTTCATTTAATAAATCAGGTATTCCACCCACTTTTGTGGCAATAACAGGAATTCCAGAAGCTAAACTTTCTAAAATCACACAAGGTTGATTTTCATAATCACTAAAAAGTACAAAACAATTCGCAGCTTTCATTTTCTCTGAAACCTGTTCTAAACTAAGCATCCCGAAAGTTTTAATATAACTTTCTGCATTATTCAGGTGAATCATTTTTTGTAAAGGCTTCAAATCTCCATCACCACCAATTTGTAATTCGAAATGGGGATTTATTTGATGTAAATCTATCGCTGCTTTGATGATTTTTTCAGGATTTTTCAGTGCAATAAGATTAGAAATATGTAAAAAAGTGAACTTTTCAGATGCTTTATAATTTGGCGAAAACAAATTTGTATCTACCACATTTCCTACCACTTTCATAGGAGTAGTTATTCCTAATTTTTGCAAACCCGAAATTAAATTTTCGGTAACAGGAAGAATGAAAGATGCTTTTTCTGCGATTTTTTTTGCTAAAAAACGTGCCGATTTAGAAATTTTATGATGATTTTGCTCTTGAAAAACCGACCAATGCTCTGAAATAACAAACGGAATTCCGTATTTTCTTTTCAGAGAAACTGCAAAAAGCATGTTGTTATGAAGAACATTTCCGTGAACTAAATCTGGCTTTTGCATTTTTTTGAAACCCAATTGATAAGCTTTCATTCTTCTCAAAAAATTCTGCAAAGGATTCTTGGAATTTTTGTAGTAAACAATCAACGTTTTTATTCCATTGATCATTTCATCATCAAAAACGAATTTCTCCTTTTGGTTAAAATTGCCAATCGCATGAAGAACTTCCACATCATGAAGTAAAGAAATGGCTTCTGCATGACGCTGCACAAAGTTTCCATTCGTAGGTTCAAGTTTATTAGGAAACCAAGACGAAATGAAGAGAATTTTATGTCGTTTATGAATACTCAAACAGATAGTTTTATACAAATTTAAAGAAAACTTTCTAGGAAATAGATTTTGACTAAAATCAAATTGAAGTTTGAAATAAAAAAGTCGGGATAAAAAACCCGACTTTTAAAATTTATTTAATAAAACCAGCCCAACTTCGCTTAAAAGGAAGTAAAAAGTCTGATAAATAATTTACGTAAGTGTCTTTAGAAAAATCAAAAACTTCTACATCTTCAGAGATTTCGCCATTTCTAACTGCTGTTCTGAAATCTGTAAGTTTCATGGTTTTTACTTCGCCATTTTCCTTATAACAAGCTTTCATTCTGTCAAAAATCCCTAATTGATATTCTGCCTCGATTTCTCTCATCATACCGTTTAGAGAATCCATAGAACAACCAGAAGCTTGTACTTTTTCTTCGTCTACTGTAATGATGATAAATTGCTTGTGGTCTATTTTAAAAGACGATGTTAAGCCTTTCCCATGCGCATTCCATGTAGGAAGAAAATCATACAATTTCTCCGTGATTTCCTTTACTTCTTTAGCCGTTAACGCTCTAGAAGCGGGATAAATAATGACTTTGAAATCATTGGTTTCTACTATGGTTGATTCTTCTATTTTCATAAAATTGTTGGATGTTAGATGTTGGGTGATGGATGACATCTAACATCAAGCATCCATCCTCCATCAATATTTCTACAAATCTTCTGCTTCAGCAATTAACTCTACGATGTCTTTTACCTCCACTTCTTCATTTTTGTTGAAGTGTTTTACACCATCGGTCATCATCGTGTTACAGAATGGGCAACCTGTTGCTACAACTTTTGGATTGAGAGCAAGTGCTTCTTCTGTTCTTTCGATATTGATGTCTTTATTGCCTTTTTCTGGTTCTTTAAACATTTGTGCACCTCCAGCTCCACAACATAAACCGTTGGTTTTACAACGTTTCATTTCTACCAATTCTGCATCTAATTTTTCTAAAAGAACTCTTGGAGCTTCGTATTCATCATTCGCTCTTCCTAAATAACACGGATCGTGGAAAGTGATTTTTTTACCTTTGAAAGCACCTCCTTCTATTTTTAGTCTTCCTTGTTCCATCAATTGCTGAAGCAACTGAGTATGGTGCATTACTTCGTAATTTCCACCCAAACTCGGATATTCGTTTTTTAAAGTATTGAAGCAATGCGGACAAGCCGTTACGATTTTCTTTACTTCGTAAGCGTTTAAAACTTCTATGTTCGTTAATGCCATCATCTGGAAAATAAATTCATTTCCGGCACGTTTTGCAGGGTCTCCAGTACAAGATTCTTCTTGACCAAGAACTGCAAATTCTACTCCTACTTTATTTAAAATTTTAGCAAATGCTTTGGTAATTTTTTTGGCTCTATCATCAAAACTTCCTGCACAACCTACCCAAAAAAGAACTTCTGGAGATTTTCCTTCGGCAGCATATTCTGCCATTGTTTTTATAGTGAATTCCATATTGTAAATATGCTAATTTGTTAATTTGCTGATGTGTTAATTTTCGCATCAACACATCATCTCATTGTCACATTAATTTTCGTTTGCCCAATTTAATCTGTCTGCTTGATTGTACTGCCAAGGTGCTGCATTGTTTTCGATATTGGTCATCATCATATTCAATTCTTGTGGCGCTGCAGATTGTTCCATGACCATAAATCTACGCATTTCAAAAATGATAGAAAGAGGGTCAATCAAAACAGGACAAGCTTCTACACAAGCATTACAACTTGTACAAGCCCATAATTCTTCTTTGGTAATGTAATCGTTTAAGAGTTTTTTACCATCATCTACAAATTTTCCGTTTTTGTTGATGTTTTTGCCCACTTCTTCAATTCTGTCTCTGGTAGACATCATAATTTTACGTGGGGAAAGTTTTTTACCTGTAATATTTGCCGGACAAACCGCAGTACATCTTCCACATTCTGTACAAGAATAGGCATTCAGTAACTGAACTTGATTCAAATCAAAAATATCTTCAGCGCCAAATTTTGCTGGAGGTTCTGCTCCTTCTGGTTGTGCCGCATAAGGATCTGCATTAGGATCCATCATTAATTTGATTTCTTGAGTTACAGATTCTAAATTATTGAATTTACCTTTTTTCTCCAAATTAGCATACCAAGTATTCGGGAATGCAAAAATGATGTGAAGGTGTTTAGAATAATACAAATAGTTCATGAAGAACAAAATTCCTACAAAGTGGAACCACCAAGCTCCTCTTTCTATGAAATGTAAAAATCCATCACTGAAACCGAAAGATTGAAAAATCGGTGCAATAAGGTTAGATGAAACAGGGAAACTTCCGTGTGCTGCTAAAACGCCATTTTGCTGAAGCAACCAATCTGCTGCATTCATTTTGAAAAAAGCCATCATTAAGCAGAATTCTATTACCAAAATCCAATTGGCATCATTTTTTGGCCAACCTTTTAGGTCGATAGAAGATAATCTAGGAATTTTAAAACCATTTCTTCTGATGAAGAATGCTACTACAGCAATCACTACTAATGCAGCTAAAACTTCTAATGTAGCGGTAAAAATTCCATAAAGTGTATCTCCAAAAATTGAAGCTAAGAAACGGTGCGTTCCGAAAATTCCATCTACAATGATTTCAATCAATTCAATGTTGATAATCACGAAACCTACATAAACAATCATGTGCAAGAATGCTGCAACTGGGCGTTTTTTCATTTTGCTTTGCCCAAGAGCAACAGTCGCCATTGTTTTCCATCTTTCTGAAGGGTTATCAGAACGATTGATTTCTCTTCCTAGTTTTATATTTCGGTAAATTTCTTTTAAACTTTTAAAAAACAGACCGAAACCAGCAATGAGTAAAACAAGGAATAAAATATTGTCTAAATATTGCATAGTTATTTTTTTCTCTTTTTCAAAAATACGTTAATTATTTCTTACCAAAAACAGAAATATTTATGTATCGCTTAGGATTTTCTTTAAGGTCTAAAATTAGACTATTAATGTTCTGAGAAGTCTTATTGAGATTATTGTATAATTCTTCGTCTTTAGCTAGTTTACCAAGGCTTCCTTCTCCATTATTAATCCCAGAAATCACTTGATTCAGTTTATTAGAAACTTCTGAAAGTCTTTCTACTGTTTGATTAAGTTGTTTCGTATCAATACTTTCTGCAACTTTTCCATATTTTTCAACAGCAGCATTGGCAGAAATCATAGTTTTATTAGCATTATCAAGCACATTCTCTACTCTACCTTGGCTAGAAGCCAATAATCTATTGGTTTGGTCAGAAGTATTTTTGAAAGAAGCAACCGTTTGGTTAAGGTTTGCCAAAAGTATTTTAATTTCTCTTCTGTTTTGTTCGTCTACGATTTTATTAGTCGCCGCAACTGTAGAATCTAATTTCATAAGAACGCTTTGTACTTGGTCTTTTACAGGACCTACTTGCGAAGATAAACTTGCCATCAAAGAAGATTGAAAAGTTCCTCTTAAAGTATCTCCATCTTTAGCAAAAGGTGCTTTATCATAAACCAAATGAATTCGTGCTTGTTTACCAGACATAATTCCCGGTTCAAAGATTTCTACAGTAGAATTTTTAGAAAAATTAAAACCTTTATCTACTAAAACTTTAACCACAAAATAAATGGTTCCGTCTTTAGCTGTTTGAGGAAGGATTTTATCTACCTGTCCTACTTTCAAACCGTTAATAGAAACTGGATTAGACTGCTCTAAACCGTCTACATTGTCAAATTTTGCATAGTAAATATTATCTGATGTAAAGAAACTTTTCCCCTTCATAAACTGGAAAAGAATAACGAATCCTACAATAGCTAAAAGTGCTATTAAACCTGCTTTTATTTCTTTAGTGTATTTCACAATTTTATGAATTTTTATGCGCAAATATACTACTTTTTGAAGTAATGGTAGTTTCAATATTTCTGCATAATGTTATAAAAAAAGCGACTTTTTCTAGAAAAAGTCGCTTTTAAATATTTTTGAGAAGAATTATTGAGCTTGAGAAGTTTTATCCCATACTTCAATTCTGTAATCTTCTATTTTAGCATTGTCTTGTAAACTCTTCATTAATGATTGGCTAAACATTTGAGCACCTTGCTGTTGCATTGCTTGCATGATTTGTTTAGCATCTCCTGGTTGTTTGTTTAGCGTAACCGCTTTTTGAGTTACTACAAATACTCCAGTTGCACCTTCTACTGGTTTAGAGATTTTACCTTTTTTAACACCAAATGCAGCTCCAGCAACTTTAGCTTCCATAGCACCTCCTACAAATGGAGAGAATAAACTTACTTGCGAAGATTGTTTAGTGGTTCCAAATAATTTTGCGATAGCATCTAAATTTGTTGCTTTACTAGCAGTAATTTTTTCGCTAATTTTTTTCGCTAATAATTGATTTCTTACAATTGGTTCTACTTGTTCTCTTACAGATTCTGGATCTGCAATTCCCGCTTCTTGCTTACCGTTTAAGTATACTACGATGTAGTCACCATTACCAGTGGTAAAGATATTGGTTTCGCCTTTTTCTCTTTCTTTATTGAAAGCCCAAGCTAAGATTTCTTCGTCTTTATCTGTTCCTAAACCTTGGATTTGACCTTGGAATCTTTTTACAGATTTTGGATTTTGGAAATTGAAATTTTTCTTTTTCGCACCGTTTGCAAAATCATTGAAAGATTTTCCTTGAACTGATTGAATGAAAGTATTTGCTTCTGTATATACTTTATTTTCGGTTTCTTTAGAAGCTCTGATGTCTTTTGCTAAGTTTGCAATTTTGTAAACTGGCATTTTATTTTCGTTAACAATAATATGATAACCAAAATCAGTTTCTACTACACCTACAGCTCCTTTTGCATTTCCTTTTACCCAATCTCCGAAAGGTTTTGCGTAGTTGTTATCATTATCTAAAATCCAACTTAACATACCTCCTCTTTGCGCAGCACCTGGTTCATCAGACATTTGCACATACTCATTGAACTTCATTGGGTCAGCTTTTACTAGTGCTCCAATGCTGTCTGCTAATTTCTTAGCTTCTTCTTTGGTTCTTGTTTGCTTTTCATCTGCTCTCATTGCGCCTTTGTATGCAAACAAAATGTGTTTAGGCATTGTAGCGTTGCTCTTTCCTGCTAATTTGGTCACGTAATATTTGTCACCAGATTTATAAGGTCCGAAGAATTGTCCTACAGACGCTCCTTTTACAAAAGCTTGAGCTTCTTGAGGAATTTCTTGGTCAGAAACAAATGAATATTTAATTTGTGCTTCAGAGTTTAATTCTACGAACATAGAATCGTTCGGAGTATTTTTGAAACTTTCTAGGTCATTTCCATTATCCACACCTTCGTTGTAAAGTTTGTTAATTTCTTTAAGCGCTAAAGCATCATCTGCTGCACTTGGCTTTGCTGGAAAATATACAATTCCTAAGTTTCTAGCAGCTTCAGATTTAAACATCACAGGATGTTTTTTGATATAATTTGCTAAATCTTCAGTAGTTACTTTTACTGGATTTTTAGCAGCAAAAGCAGCATAATCTACTTTCACGAAGTCTATATCAGCAACTTCGTCTCTTTGCTTCATTAATTCAGCAGCTTCTTTTTTGTTGGCTGTAATTCCTGTAGTAACGTTTGCAAAAAGCTGTCTTGCCATCATTCTGTATTGTATAGCTTTTTTAGCTTTTAACCATTCGTTATATTGGTTTACGTCTCCACTATTTTTAAGTTCTTCGATTTGCTTTTTAATTTCAGCAACTTTGAAGTTTCCTTTTTCGTCAAAATTCTGTGGATTCTGTTCTTTAGAAAACATTGGATCAAATTGTAATTGATTCCAGAAAATTTCATCTGTAATTTTTAAACCCATTTTATCAAACTGTTGTTCGATTAATTTAGACTGTACCAAAATTTGCCAAGCCTGTTCTTCTAAGCCTTGCTGTGGTTGTCCTTGAGACTGTTGTTGTAACAAACTTAATTGGTCATTAAATTCATCACGTGTGATTTCTTCACCATTTACCTTTCCCAAAATATTTGGATTTTGACCAAACATTTTATCCATGCTTTCAGGATTAATTAAAAATGCTAAAAGTGCAATAATAATCATTCCTAATAATAGCCAAGGTCTCTTTCTTATTGAAGCTGTAATTGACATTTTATATATAAGTATTTAAAATCAGTGTGCGAAAATACATAATTTTAAGATAATAGAGAAATTTTATCACTCATTTTCATTCGTTTATATTTATTTTTTTAAAGGATTTTACAGAAGTCTATCTGGTAAATATTTCATAATGCATCACCACTTTGAAAATCAGTTCAGTTTTCTAGAATAAAAAAAGGAAAATTTGTCCATAAAAACTCTTGGCATAGCTATTGCGAATATTACAGTACTCTTTATTTTAGGCGAGAAAATTTCGAATCTTGTCTTGGTAATTGATTTATATACTTTAAAAATGACAAATTGTCATTCTAATTTTTAGATTATGATTGAAATAGAAGATATCGCTTTTGAAAATTTTTTAGACGAAAATTTTAGTATCGTGGCAAACGAGGAAAAACAAACCAAAGAAGAAAAAGCGCAAGAGATTTTTCCGATTCTACCTGTTAGAAATATGGTAATGTTTCCGAAAGTGGTTATCCCAATCACTGCGGGAAGAGAAAAGTCTATTAAATTATTAGAAGAAGCACAAAAAAATGGTCAACTGATAGGAATTTTGAGCCAAAAACTCTCTCAACAAGAAAATCCAACCGAAAAAGACCTTTACCAAATAGGAACTATTGCTAAAATCATTAAAATCATCAAACTTCCTGATGGTAATATTTCTGCAATCACGAGAGGAGTTCAGCGTTTCAAAGTGAAAAACTTTATTGAAACCGAACCTTATTTCACCGCAGAAATAGAAAAATTAAAGGATTCTTCTACCAAAAAGAAAGAAGAATATGAAGCTTTGATTGATAACATCAAGGATTTAGCAATTAAAATCATAGAAATAGACCCTAATATTCCTGGTGCAGCTAATTTTGCCATCAGAAACATTGAAGGACAAGAAGATTTACTGAATTTCATCTGCGTAAATGCAAATTTCTCTTCGGAAAACAAACAAAAACTTCTGGAAGAAAAATCATTGATGAAGCGTGCAGAATTATGTTACGAACTGATGCATGATGATTTCAGAAGATTAGAATTGAAAAATCAAATTCATCAAAAAACTTCTCGCGATTTAGACAAACAGCAGAGAGAATATTTCCTAAGCCAACAAATTAGAACAATTCAGGAAGAATTAGGCGGTGGAACCGAAACTGATGTAGATGAACTGAAGAAAAAAGCAGAAAAAATCTCTTGGAAACCAGAAATTCAGGAACATTTCGAGAAAGAACTGAAAAGACTTCAGCGCCATAATCCCAATTCACCAGATTACAACGTACAGAGAAATTATTTAGATTTCTTCACAGATTTGCCTTGGAATTCTTATTCTAAAGACATTTTTGACATTCCAAAAGCGGAAAAAATCTTAAATAAAGACCATTTCGGTTTAGAAGACATCAAAAAAAGAATTTTAGAACACATGGCAGTTCTGAAATTGAAAAACGACATGAAATCTCCGATTTTATGTTTAGTTGGCCCTCCTGGAGTTGGTAAAACTTCCCTCGGAAAATCTATTGCAGATGCTCTAGGCAGAAAATATGTAAGAATGAGTTTAGGAGGTTTGCATGACGAATCTGAAATCCGTGGACACAGAAAAACTTACATCGGCGCAATGGCAGGAAGATTATTGCAAGCCATCAAAAAAGCGGGAACATCTAATCCAGTTATCGTTTTAGATGAAATAGACAAACTTGGACAAGGAATGCATGGCGACCCTAGTTCTGCACTTTTGGAAGTTCTAGATCCAGAACAAAACCACAGTTTCTATGACAATTTCTTAGAAATTGGGTATGACTTATCAAAAGTAATGTTCATTGCTACAGCCAATTCGCTTTCTACCATTCAAACGCCATTGTTAGACAGAATGGAAATCATCCAACTTTCGGGATATACGATTGAAGAAAAAGTAGAAATCGCAAAACGCCATTTGATTAAAAAACAAATGGAAGAAACCGGTTTACAAAAAGACGCTTATAAATTAGGAAATAAAGAAATTGCACATGTCGTTGAAGCTTTCACCAGAGAAAGTGGCGTGAGAAATTTAGAAAAACAAATCGCCAAAATTTCTCGTTGGGTTGCCCTACAAATTACCATGAATAAAGAATACGACCCGAAAATTTCTATTCAGAAAATTGATGAAATTCTAGGTGTTCCGATGTCTAAAAATTTCTCAGAAATGATGGATGTTCCAGGTGTAGTTACAGGCTTAGCTTGGACTTCAGTTGGTGGTGATATCTTATTCATAGAGAGCATTTTAAGCAAAGGAAAAGGTAATCTTACGATGACAGGAAATCTAGGAAATGTAATGAAAGAATCTGCAACCATTTCGCTAGAATACATCAAAGCAAAACACGAAAGTTTAGGTATTTCTTTAGAAGATATTGAAAATAAAAACATCCACGTTCACGTTCCAGAAGGCGCCACTCCAAAAGATGGACCAAGTGCAGGAATTGCAATGCTAACGAGCATGGTTTCCAGCTATTTAAATAAAAAAGTAAAACCACATTTGGCAATGACTGGGGAAATTACTTTAAGAGGAAAAGTGCTTCCAGTTGGCGGAATTAAAGAAAAATTGTTGGCTGCAGTAAGAGCAGAAATTAAAGAAGTGATTCTGTGCGAAGAAAACAGAAAAGATGTTTCGGAAATCAACCAAAACTATCTTAAAAATCTAAAAGTTCATTATGTGAAAACCATGAAAGAAGTAGTGGAATTAGCGATTGAGAAATAATTTTACAAATCCATATTAAATTGAAAGCAACCCGCAAATTCGCGGGTTGCTTTTTTTACAAAACTCTGAAATACTGAAACTTATATTGCAAACCAAGTTTACAAAAACAAAAAACCACTTTTACAAACTTTACAAGAATCTTGTGCTCAACTTTGAGGAAGTCTAACCACAAAAACCTTAAACAATGAACACAAAATTTCAAAAAATGGTTTTCGCAACCTTTATTTTAGCGGGATTATTTTCTTGTCAAAAATCTGAAAGTGTAGATTCTCAATACGAAAGTGCGGTTGCAACCGCAGATTCTACTTCCGTTCAAAATGATGAAGTTTCTTACGCTGCTTCTCAACAAATTCCAGACAAAAAATTTGTAAAAAATGCAGAAGTCAGCATGGAAGTAAAAGACGTTTACGAAGCTACAGTTCACATAGAAAATGCACTGAAAAATTTGGGCGGATTTGTCACCAAAAGTGAATTACAAAGTCAAATTATCGAAGAAGAAACGTATAACACTTCTGACCAAAATGCGGTTTTACTCAGAAAATTCAATTCTTACAATAAGATGCAAGTAAGAGTTCCTTCGGAAAAATTAGGTGCGTTTCTCACTTCTGTAAATAACCGAAAACTTTTCTTGAACACCAGAATTATTTCGGCTGAAGATGTGACCAACAATGCTAAAATTGCAGAACTTGAACTGAAAAAAATCAATAAAACGGGCGAAGTGATTTCTCAAATGAAAAACAATGAAAAGAAAGCAAACCTCACCGAAGAAAACGAAGAGAAAAACAATACCCAACAAATTGAAAATCTGAATCTTGCAGACAATATAAAATACAGCACTGTAGACATTTACATTAAAGAACCAAAAGTAAGAATCGCCGAAATTGCCATTACTAACACCCAATTTTACGACAATAAATACCAAGTCAATTTCTTCTACGAGGCAAAATCTTCTCTACTTAACGGATTTTATTTCGTTCAAAAATTTTTCGTTTTCTTACTGAATTTTTGGCCTTTATTCGTGGGAGTTCTAATTGTAATTTATTTTGTAAAGTATAATCTCAGCACTATTATTTTTCCGAAAAAAAATTCAAAATCTGAGAATATGGAAAAGTGACACTAATGAATGTTTTCTGTAATTTTAGGAACCCAAATTATTAAGATTTGATAAAAGACAATCAACACTAAAAAGAAGGCGAAAGCATATTCTTTTAGTTTTTTTATAATGAGTATAGAAGTGTTGTAATCATTGATTTTGATTATTACGCTTCGTGAAATTTTTCATTCTAAACTCCATAATTTTTCTCATGAAAAATAAAATGGGAATTGCAAAAGAAAACATTAAAATCAATGCAAACTTGAAGGCTGGAAATTCTTGCTGAAATTTTTCAAAAAATAAAAAACACAAAACAGTCAAAAAAAGTAAGCCTAGAGAAAGATATAAATAATTTTTTTTGAAGTCAACCAATCTTGTAAAATAGGAAAAAGAGGTAAAACCTAAAGAGATTACTGTAAAAGATAAAAGTATTTGAAAAATCACGTTATTATTTTTCTCAAAGATAACAAAATTCATAAAATCTTAGAGCCCTGAAATTTTTTGGGGCTTTTATTTTTCCGTAAATTTGCACGGACTTTGTTCGTTTTATGAAGATGAATAAAACTGTTAATTTAAGTTGTTAAACCTTAAACCAAAAGAATTATGTTACCAAAAATAAATCCAGAAAACACACAAGCTTGGAAATCACTCAACGAACATTTTGCACAAAATGATTTTGACCTAAGAACACTTTTTCAAGAAAACACTGAACGTTTCCAACAGTTTTCAGTAAAAAAAGAAAATTATCTTTTTGATTTTTCTAAAAATTTAATTGACCAAAAAGCATTTGATTTATTGCTTCAATTGGCAGAAGAAACACAATTGAAATCTGCCATCAATGCTATGTTTTCTGGCGAAAAAATAAATGAAACAGAAAAAAGAGCAGTACTTCACACTGCTTTGAGAGATTTTTCTGACAAAGAAATTCTGGTAGACGGCGAAAACATAAAACCAGGAATCAAAAAAGTTCTTGACCATATGAAAGCTTTCTCCCAAAAAGTGATTTCAGGAGCGCACAAAGGTTTCAGCGGAAAAGAAATTACTGATGTGGTAAACATCGGAATTGGAGGTTCAGATTTAGGACCTGTAATGGTGGTTTCGGCACTTAAACATTTCAAAACAAGATTAAATGTACATTTCGTTTCGAATGTAGACGGAAATCACATGGCAGAAGTAGTGAAAAACTTAAATCCAGAGACTACGCTTTTCATTGTAGCCTCTAAAACGTTTACCACTCAAGAAACCATGACCAATGCAAATTCTGCAAAAACTTGGTTCTTAAAAGCTGGAAAAGAAGAAGATGTAGCGAAACACTTTGTAGCTTTATCTACTAATATTCAAGCGGTTAAAGCGTTCGGAATTGCAGAAGAAAATATTTTCGAGTTCTGGGATTGGGTTGGCGGAAGATATTCACTTTGGAGCGCTATTGGTTTAAGCATCGTTCTAGCAGTGGGTTATGAAAATTTTGAAAATTTATTGAAAGGAGCTTACGAAACCGATGTACATTTCCAAACGGCAGATTTCAAAGAAAACGTTCCTGTTTTAATGGGACTTTTGGGAATTTGGTACAGAAATTTCTTTGATGCAAGTTCTTATGCTATTTTACCGTACTCTCAATATCTAGATAGATTTGCAGCGTATCTTCAACAAGGAGATATGGAATCTAACGGAAAATCAGTAGACAGAAATGGGGAATATGTAACTTATCAAACTGGTCCAATTATTTGGGGAGAACCAGGAACGAATGGTCAACATGCTTTCTATCAATTGATTCACCAAGGAACAGAATTAATTCCTGCAGATTTTATCGCTTATGTAAAATCTTGCAACGAAGTTTCTGACCATCAAGAAAAATTATTAGCGAACTTTTTCGCTCAAACTGAGGCACTTGCATTCGGAAAAAGCGAAGACGAAGCAAGAGCAGAATTGGTAAAAGAAGGAAAATCTGAAGAAGAAATTGAAAAATTAGTAAAATTCAAAACCTTCATGGGAAATACACCTACTAATTCATTCTTTATCAATGAATTAACTCCATTTTCACTAGGACAACTCATCGCACTTTATGAACACAAAATCTTCGTACAAGGTGTGATTTGGAATGTGTTTAGTTTTGACCAATTTGGTGTAGAATTAGGAAAAGTTTTAGCAGGAAAAATTTTACCAGAACTTACTGATAATGAGAAAGTAAACTCACATGATTCTTCTACAAATGGTTTAATAAACTATTTCAAAGAAAATAAGTAAATTTGAAATAAATCTAAAAAGTAAAATAAAAAGAAAAAAAACATGGCACAAATTCTCGACGGTCTAAAAGTTTCTAAAGAAATAAAGGCTGAAATTAAAGCAGACGTAGAAAAAATTATTGCAAGCGGAAAAAGAGCTCCTCATCTCGCAGCAATTTTAGTAGGAAACAACGGCGCGAGCGAAACTTACGTTGCCAGCAAAATAAAAGATTGTAAAGAAGTAGGATTTACTTCATCGCTTTACAGATTTTCGAGCACCGCTTCTGAAGCAGAAGTTTTAGAAAAAATTGCAGAACTTAATGTAGACCCAGAAGTTGACGGATTCATCGTTCAGTTGCCTTTGCCAAAGCAAATGGACCAAGAAAAAGTAATCATGGCGATTAATTCTCATAAAGACGTAGATGGTTTTCACCCCGAAAATTTTGGAAGAATGGCACTCGAAATGAGTACATTTTTACCAGCTACTCCTTTTGGAATCCTCACATTATTAGAACGTTATAATATAGAAACCAAAGGTAAAAACTGTGTAATTATCGGTAGAAGTAAAATCGTAGGAAGACCGATGTCTATCTTAATGGGAAGAAAAGATTTCCCAGGAAATGCTACAGTTACGGTAACGCACTCTTACACTCCTCACATTGAGGAATTTACCAAAAATGCAGACATTGTAATTACTGCATTAGGAGATCCAGAATTTTTGAAAGAAGATATGATTAAAGATGGTGTAGTGATTGTAGACGTAGGAATTACCCGAGTAGAAGATGCTAATGCGCTAAAAGGTTATAGAATTGTAGGAGATGTAGATTTTGCTAGTTGTGAGAAAAAAGCAAGTTGGATTACACCAGTTCCGGGAGGAGTGGGACCAATGACCAGAGCGATGTTATTAAAAAATACTATTTTAGCATACAAACACACGATTTATAAAGATTAAGAATTGGATTTAACAAAAGAAATATTATTGAAAGAAGGAAAAATGCTCCCAGTGATGGAGCATTTTTATACTTTACAAGGAGAAGGTCACCACACCGGAAAAGCCGCTTATTTTATAAGATTAGGCGGTTGTGATGTAGGTTGTCATTGGTGTGATGTGAAGGAAAGTTGGGACCCAGAATTACATCCTTTGATGGATACCGTAGAAATTGCAGAAATTGCAGCAAGCTATTGTAAAACCATTGTTCTAACAGGTGGAGAACCACTGATGTGGAATTTAGAAATTTTGACCAAAAGATTAAAAGAATTGGGTTGTCAAATTCACATCGAAACTTCTGGAGCTTATGATATGAGCGGAACACTGGACTGGATTACGCTTTCTCCTAAGAAAACAGGCTTACCAAAAGAAGAAATTTACAAAGTAGCTAATGAGTTGAAAATCATAGTATTTAACAACCATGATTTTACCTTCGCTGAAGAACAAGCTGCAAAAGTTTCTGAAAATTGCAAATTGTATCTACAAAGTGAATGGAGCAAAAGAAACGAAATGTATCCTAAGATTACCGATTTTATTTTGGCAAATCCTAAATGGCAAGCTTCTGTACAAACACATAAATATCTTAATATTCCATAAAATTTAGCAACTTTGTAAGGACTCTATTTTCTAAAACATGCAGAAATTAAGATACTCTAGATATTTTAAAAGCGCTATCATCATCCTCGATATTTTAATCGTGGCTGCTGTTTTTGTGTTCTTTTTCCTGATGAGACACGAATATGTTTTAGAAAAAGCTAATACCGAAGAAAATATTTTGTCCCTTCTTCTATTAAGTCTTTTTTGGATTCTTTTAAGTGGAAGAACAAAACTGTATTCTATTCCCAGAAACCTTACTTATACACTTTATGTAGAGCGAATTGTTACTCATATTTTTATCTTTTTACTGGGAATTGTACTTTTAGCCAGAGTGAGTAATAATGAATTTTTGAAGTATGAAAGATTCTGGATTACGTTTACACTTTTCATTATTCTATTTATAGTTAAGTCATTCATTTTCTTTACTTTAAAGTACATTAGAGCACAAGGTGGAAACTACAGAAATGTAATGTTTATCGCAGAAAATTCATCTTCTGAAATTTTAAAAGATATTGTTACCCAACGTAAAGATTATGGTTATAGAGTTTATGAATTTCCCAATGAAGAAATTAATATTACGGAGCTTCAAAACTTTTGGAGAAAAAAAGAAATCCACACCGTTTTTATTCCTACTCAAAATCATTTAAGTAAAAAACTACTTGAAGAGATCAATAGAGAAGCAGAAAATGATAAGATAAAAATTTCCTTAATTCCAAGTGCTATCCAAAACGATTTTTTCCAATATGACTTGGGATACATCGAAACTCAACCGATTTTAACACCTTCGAAATTTCCTTTAGATTATTATACAAATTTTATTATAAAAAGAGGCTTTGATATATTATTTTCTTTATTAGTATTAATCTTTATAGCAACTTGGCTTTTTCCTATTCTTGCTTTATTAATCAAATTAGATAGTAAAGGAAGTGTTTTCTTTAAACAGAAAAGATATGGCTTTCATGATGAAGTTTTTGAATGTCTCAAATTCAGAACCATGATTGAAAATGAAGATTCTACCACTAAAACTACTTCCAAAAACGATAAAAGAATTACTAAAATTGGCAAATTTCTTAGAAAAACCAGTTTAGACGAAATGCCACAATTCATCAATGTTTTAAGAGGAGATATGTCTGTAGTAGGACCTAGACCTCACATGCTATTGATTGATGATTTCTACAAGGCAAAAATTGGAAGATATTCGGTGAGAAGTTTAGTAAAACCAGGCATTACAGGACTTGCGCAAGTAAGCGGCTTGCGTGGTGACACTGGCGAAATGGAAGTAGAAATGAAAAAAAGAATTATTGCGGATTCATTCTACGTGAAAAATTGGAGTATCATTTTAGATGCAGTTATAATTCTTAAAACCATTTTATTAGTAATAAAAGGCGACCAAAAAGCCATTTAGAACAATAAATTAAAATTCTATAAAATTATTAATCCTAAAAAATGTAACTTCGCACGGTTATGTTAAAACTTTTAAGCGCAATAGGACAATACTTTTTACTACTAGGAAAAGTAATTCAAAAACCTCAAAAAAGGCAAGTTTTTTTTAAACTTCTCATGAGAGAAATCAATGACTTGGGAGTAAATTCTTTTGGACTCACTTTATTTACCTCAATATTTGTAGGAGCTGTAATCGCAATACAGATGTATAATAATTTTAGAAATTCTTCCATACCCATTCCCGCTCCTTTTATTGGTTATGCTACCAAAGTTGTCTTAATTCTAGAATTTGCCCCTACAATTATTTCTGTAATTTTAGCTGGAAAAGTAGGTTCTTATATCACCTCGAGTATTGGAACGATGAGAGTTACAGAGCAAATAGACGCTTTAGATATTATGGGTGTAAATTCTGCAAATTTCTTGATTTTACCCAAAATTTTAGCAAGTGTAATTTTCAATCCATTGTTAATTGCTATAAGTATGGTTTTCGGAATATGGGGAGGTCATCTTGCAGGTATTGCGACAGGAAATTGGTCTAGAGCTGATTATATTGCAGGAATTCAAATGTACATGCCACCATTTTATATTTGGTATGCATTTTTAAAAACAGCTGTATTTGCATTTCTTATTGCAACTATACCAGCTTTTTTTGGCTATAAAGTAAGTGGAGGATCTTTAGAAGTAGGTAGAGCAAGTACACAAGCTGTAGTTTGGACAATAGTTGCCATCATCATTTCCAACTTAATATTAACTCAAATGTTCCTAAGCTAATGATAGAAGTAAAAGATTTAAGAAAAAGTTTTGATGGTGTAGAAGTTCTGAAAGGAATTACCACCACCTTCGAAACCGGAAAAGTAAACTTAGTAATAGGACAATCGGGTTCAGGAAAAACAGTCTTTCTGAAAAGTTTGCTTAATGTTTACGAACCTACCAGCGGACATATTTTATTTGACGGTAGAGATATTGTAGGCATGTCTCGTCAAGAAAAAGAGGCATTGAGAGCAGAAATAGGAACCGTATTTCAAGGAAGCGCATTGTTTGATTCCATGACGGTTCAAGACAACATTATGTTTCCTCTAGATATGTTTACCAACCTTACTTTCACCGAAAAGAAAAAAAGAGTGAATGAAGTAATGGGAAGAGTTCACTTAGAAAATGCAGAAAAAAAATTTCCATCTGAGATTTCAGGAGGAATGCAAAAAAGAGTAGCGATTGCGAGAGCAATTGTTAATAACCCAAGATATTTGTTTTGTGACGAGCCTAATTCTGGGTTAGACCCTTTCACAGCAAACGTTATAGATGATTTAATTGCAGAAATTACTGATGAATATAATACGACTACGATAATAAATTCTCACGATATGAACTCTGTAATGACAATTGGTGAGAAAATTGTATACTTGAGAAAAGGAATTAAAGAATGGGAGGGAACAAAAGATATTTTAATCACTTCAGACAATAATTACCTGATAGATTTCGTTTATTCTTCAGAGTTATTTAAAGAATTAAGAGAATATCTTATTAAAATCAATAAAACAAGTATAGAAAACATTATAACAACAGTAGAAAATGAAACAGATCAAGAAAATACTTAGTACATTATTTGTAACAGCATCATTGCTGTCTTTCTCGCAGGTAACTTTCGGAGCGAAAGCAAATATCATCTACCAAACTGGTGATCCTACTTGGGAAAATATAAAAAATGGAACTGTAGATGCATACGAAGACAAAGGAAAAAATAACGTAGGCTATAACGCAGGTATTTCACTAAAAATTGATACCCCTCTTGGAATTTTTATTCAACCAGAATTGTATTACACTACTTTTAGTAAAGAATTCACAGTAGATGGAACTAATACTACTATAAAAGTTAAAAACAACAGAGCAGATTTACCTGTTTTAGTAGGATATAATGTATTAGGAAAAACATTAGGTATTTATGCAGGACCGGTAGCTTCTTACAATCTTTCTACAGATAATCAATATAATGATTTTAAAGAAAATGCTACGAAAGAATTTACTTTAGGCTATCAATTCGGCGCACAAGTTACTATTTCTAAATTGGTAGTTTCTGCAAGATACGAAGGTGCATTTAGCAATGACCAAAGAGAATATATCAACACGAATGTATCTTCTAACGAAGTAATTAGATATGATAACAGACCGAGTTTATTAATGTTCGGAGTTGGTTTAAATTTCTAAAAAATTAAGGACATTAATTAAAAACATAAAAAATCTCGGCTGCTTCGCAGCCAAGATTTTTTATTTTATAGATTACTATTATCAGAATTATTAGGATTTGGATTTACATTTTGTTGAGCTAACTCAGCAGCTTGTCGTTCTATCTCAATTTTTTCTTGCTGTAATCTTTGCCATTCTTTTCTTTTTTGTTCAGCTTTTATAGAAGAGCCTTTACTTACATATCCTACAATTCCTCCTATAATTAAACCAATTCCTACGCCTCCCATTATTCCCATAAAATGAGAAAGTGTAAATTCTTCTACTTCTAAATTGGTGGTCAAATAAAAAAGTAATCCAGAAATGCCTAAAAGAAGAATTCCTATAATTGTTAAATTTTTCATTTTAATGTATTTTTAAAATAAAACCTTCTCAAATTTAAAAAAATTTAAGAAGGTTTTTATTATTATTTTAAATTATTTACATTTTTCCACCGGCTTGTTTATAATATTCAAGCGCTTTGGTCATATGCTTATTTAAGTCTGATCTTCTAGTATCTGGACTTGGGTGAGTTGATAAAAATTCTGGTGGTCTTTGTGAATTGGCAGCTTGAGCTTCCATTCTTTCCCAGAAAGGTAGTGATTGTCTTGGGTCATATCCAGCCATTGCCATGATATATAATCCCATTTGATCTGCTTCTAACTCTTGACTTCTTCCATATTTAAGAAGAGCTACTTGTGCTCCAATTGGATAAGCAACTTTAAAAACTTGTTGTAATTTATCATTCGAAATTACACCACCAGCAATCGCACCACCATATTGTGCAATCATTGCTTGAGAAATTCTTTCATTTCCGTGACCTGCAAGAGCGTGGGAAACTTCGTGTCCCATTACTACAGCAATACCTGTTTCGTCTTTACAAACGGGCATAATTCCTGTGTAGAAGGCTACTTTTCCACCAGGCATACACCAAGCATTTAATTGTTTGTCTTCCAACAAATTAAACTCCCAGTTATAACCTTGCAAATCTGCTTCTCTACCAATGCTTTTATAATAATTAGTCGCAGCATTTTTTATTCTAATTCCTACATTTTTTACTCGAGTTGCATCTGTAGTATTGGTGATCACTTTAGCTTTAGAAAGCGCAGTTTGATATTCTTGCACTCCCATTGCAGAAAGTTGGTCATTTCCCACAATTTGTACAGATTTTCTACCTGTAATTGGATTCGTAACACATGCAACTAATGCTAAAGAAACAACTCCGGTAGCGATAATAGTTTTTATTTTCATTTTTATGTGATTTAATATTTGATGCAAAATTAAAACAAAATTTATTCCATTAATAATTTTGTAGAAATTATATAAAAAAGAAATTAAATCGTGATAGTTTTGCATTAAATTTGTATTGATAATTAATAGTTTAACTCAACACCCACTATATTATGAAAAAATTAATTTATTTGAGTTTCTTTGGACTACTCTCTTTTTTATATTCGTGTTCTTCACAAATCAATATAGACCCCAAAACTTTAGAGGAAATTACAACTTCTAATCAGTTTACTTTTATGGCAGAAAGAGCTAATCCAAGCAATTATGATGTCATCAATGTTATGAATTCTATGCCTAATAGCATTTCTACTCGAATGTTAAATTTAGACTACGGCTATACTATTGTAGTTAAAGATAAAGAATTAGATGTTACCTTGCCGTACTTTGGAAGAATGTATAATCCTAGTTACGACAATTCTAAAAATAGCTACAGATTTACTTCTAAAGATTTTACTCTGAGTAAAATTCTAAATAAGAAAGGCAACTTAGTTTATACTATTTCGCCTAAAGACGTAGACCATGTAAAAGTGATTTATATAGAAGTTTATAAAAACGGAAATGCCTATGTTTCTATAGATTCTAACGACAGACAACCCATTTCTTATAATGGCTACTTGATGAAAAATGAAATTTCTAAGAAATAGTTTAGAATTTTTTATTCAATAAACTTTCTACAAAAATTTTGGCTTCAGAACTTGGATTAGATTTTAATTCTGAAGCATTTTTTTTATGAATTTCGAACTGATTTTCGAGTTCATGGGTAGATTTAGTTGCACTTAAAATATATTGATGAACCCAATATTCAAAACGCTTTTCGGCTTGAATTCTTCTTACTTCTTCTAACCTTCCCGTTTTTATTTTTAAAGAAATGAAATCATTTATTTTTTGATAAACCTCATCTAAACCTTCGTTATGAAGAGCGGAACCTAACAAAACAGGCACTTTCCAATCTTTTTCTTTCGGATGCTGAAACTGCAAGGCATGAATCAATTCTGAACGGTGCATTCTGGCCTCTTTTAGATTTTCTTCATGTACTTTATTGATAAAAATAACATCCACCATTTCCATCAAACCTCTTTTGATGCCTTGCAATTCATCACCAGTTCCTACTACTTTTAGCAACAAAATCACATCCGAAATATCCGCAACCAAAACTTCTGATTGACCAACTCCTACCGTTTCTATCAAAATGTAATCATAACCAGCAGCTTCGCAAATAAGCATAGTTTCAAAAGTAGTATTGGCAACTCCGCCTAGAAATCCAGAACTCGGACTAGGGCGAATAAATGCGTTTTCGTCTTTTGCCAATTCTTCCATTCTGGTTTTATCTCCTAGAATGGAACCTTTATTCACCGAAGAACTTGGGTCAATGGCTAAAACAGCAACTTTTTTGCCTTGAGAAATTGCAAATTTTCCGAAACTTTCAATAAATGTAGATTTCCCAGCACCAGGAACTCCAGTAATTCCTATTCTTACAGATTTTCCGGTATAAGGCAGGATTTTTTTCAGCAGTTCTTCAGCCAAAACTCTATGCTCTGGCTTTTTACTTTCGATTAAAGTAATGGCTTTCCCAAGAATTCTTTTGTCTTGGGCTAATATTCCTTGTAAAAGTTCTTCTGTAGAAAATTTCATCTTAACAAAATTAAGAAAGTATTTCAAACTATTTTCCAAAAATTTAAAATTGCTTTAAAAGAAAATCAAAATAGAATTTCTACACTTTTTTTCTGTTAGAATTTTAGAAAAATGCCATAACGAAAAAGGCTTCAGAAACCTGAAGCTTTTATGAAAAAATTTGATTTGATATGAAGAACTTTTACTCTGTCTCTGCCGGAATATCTAAATGACTTCTGCCATACTTAATGTCTTCTAGACCTCTCAGTATTACTCTTTTTTGTTCGTCACTTAAATCTTCGTCTTTGTGAAATTTATATACCAAGTATTCTATATACTCCAATAATTCCTCTGCTAAATAATCTGGTAAATCTTTTATCAGATTATTAATTTTTTGTAATGTGGTTAATTCCATTTCAATTAGGTTTTTAGGCTTTTTTTGGTGGTATAAAGGTACGCCAATCTGCTTAACACACCTCATGAAGTGATATGAATGATTTCAGTGATTTTTGTTAGGTTTTCAACAAAATTTATATTTATATCCAAAGATAATCTTCAAATAAATCTTCAAATATTATTTTGAATTTTTCATCATTTTTTAAATTATAACTTTCCGCCTCCTTTATTTTCTCTTTTAATGTTTCACCCTTTTTTAAATTAACAAAATAATCAGTTTTGTTTTCCTTTTTAATTATATCAACAACATATCCAAAACAATCTTTCTTATTTTTATACACTAAATTAAAAAATTGAATCCATTCGTTTTCTTTATAATTACAGCCGATAATTTTCCCCGCAATAATGGATTTAATAAGCATTATAACCCAATAATAATCAAACACATATTCCTTCAATGCTTTATTTTCTAATTGAATATATAACTTTAATAAATTATAATCCTTGATGTCATAAAATTTGTTTTTGGAAAACAAATTCTCCAATTTGTCATAATCATTACTTTTAAACTCATAGCCTCTATCAATTATTAAATGAAATAATTCGTTAAATCTAATGTCAATAAAATTTTTATTTTCACTCATTAATTCAATCAAACTTTTTTGTTCATATAAGTCATTAATATTAAACTTCAATTTTTTATTCAATAAGAAAAACTTTAAAACTCCTTGACTTTTATCTGTAGCATTTTTTATAATTTCAAAAAAATAATACTTTGTCTTTTTTTCAATTTTCTTGTTCAAAAAATTTATGCCTTTAAAATCTAACGTATCAATTTTTTCATTTACTGATTTGAACTTTTCAAAATTTTCTTTATCCCTTATTAGTTGACGCAAATTTTCTAAAATGACATTTACTTTTAATATAATTTCTCTATTCTTATTTATTTCTTCTATTCTTAATTTTTTCTCTTTTAAAGCTACTAACTCATTTTCCTTAATAATTTTATTTTTTAGATAAGGAAAGTAAAATACCTCAAAATCATTATCAAAAGTCAAATCTTCAAAGCGAATTTCTTCAATTTTATATTTTTCTCTAACAGTTGTTCCTTCATAAATGTATGGCACTTTATATTTACAAATAAATAATTTTGATTGATTATCAGAAAAGGAAAAAATATTTTGATTTTTATTAATATATTTTATATTTCTTAAAAAATTTTCAGATTGGGAAAAGCCATCTAAAAGCCATATGACATAAATTTTCTTTTCATTATAAAATTTTGTTCTTGCATTAATATATTTTAAAGACAAATTTGACACTTGAACTTCAAAAACGATTTCTTTTCCTTTATAAAAAATGAATATATCAGGTTTTCTTTTTTTATAACAGTCTAAAATAAATTTATCATCAAATGAAAGAATTTCGATTTCAGGATTTTTGAGAAAATTTTCTCTTAAAAAATTTTTAATATATTTATGTCTCGGCGATTCGGGGACGGAATAAATTTGCTCTAATTCTTCTTTCTCTAAATTACTCTTGCATATTAATAAGTCACATTCTTCATCTGTATTTTTATGTTTGAAATAGAATGTTTTGTATCCTAATTCGTTTGGCATAAAAGAAACAGTTAAAGCTCTTTCACAACATATACATTCTAAACATATTTCATCCGTTAGAACTTTTTTTTGAAAGAGAAAAGACTCTTTTTCTCCATTACTAAAAATAATAGATGAATCATATACAACATTTCGAGAGAAAGCATTTCTTGCGTATCTAATGGCTCTTAGTTTCATAAAATAAATTTACAAAAAAAGGAAACCAAAAAATGATTTCCTTATATAAGTTATTTTAAATTTTTAGATTTCAGAAAAACTTCCTGCTTCCTACATCATGCATACAACAAAATTTTTATCTCAAAAACTTCTCTAAAATCTCCACCGCAGATTTCGGTAAATTCGTTCCAGGCCCGAAGATAAAATCTGCACCATTTGCATACAAGAAATCATAATCTTGTTGTGGAATTACACCACCTACTACAATTGTGATATCATCTGCACCTAATTTTTTGAGTTCTTCTACCACTTGCGGAACCAAGGTTTTATGACCTGCTGCTAAAGAAGAAACGCCCAAAATATGAATATCATTTTCTACGGCTTGTTTTGCCACTTCTTCTGGCGTTTGGAAAAGCGGAGCCACATCTACATCAAATCCCATATCTGCAAAGGCTGTTGCTACTACTTTTGCACCTCTGTCATGACCATCTTGTCCCATTTTGGCAACCATAATTCTTGGTCTACGACCTTCTTGGTCTTCAAATTTTTGAGTAAGCGCCACCGCTTTTTCAAAATATTCATTTTTATTGGCATTCATAGCATATACACCTGAAATGGTTTTGATATTGGCTTTATATCTTCCGAAATTACTTTCTAAAGCATCTGAAATTTCACCAAGAGTTACTCTTCTTCTCGCAGCTTCTATACTTAGTGCCAAAAGATTTTTGTCTCTATTTTTAGCAGCTTCACGAATTTCTGTTAAAATTTCTTCTACTTTTTCTGCGTTTCGTTCTGCTTTTATTTTTTCTAATCTTTCGATTTGTTTACGACGAACTTCCGTATTGTCAATGTCTAGAATTTCAAATTCTGGCTGCTTTTGATTGGATTTAAAAGAATTTACACCGATGATAAATTCTTCACCACTATCAATTTTTGCTTGTTTTCTAGCTGCCGCTTCTTCTATTCTCATCTTCGGGATTCCCGCTTCTATTGCTTTCGTCATTCCGCCTTTTTGTTCTACTTCGTCTATATATTTCTGAGCTTCGTCAATCATTTGTTGAGTCAATGCTTCTACGAGATGACTTCCACCCATCGGATCGACAACATCACAAATCCCTGATTCTTGTTGAAGAATAATCTGTGTATTCCTTGCAATTTTTGCAGAATAATCTGTTGGCAAAGCTATCGCTTCATCTAAAGCATTCGTGTGTAGAGACTGTGTTCCTCCTAAAGCGGAAGAAAGCGCTTCAATTGCCGTTCTGGTAATATTATTGAAAGGTTCTTGCTCGGTTAAACTCCATCCCGAAGTTTGCGAGTGTGTTCTCAAAGCCAAAGATTTTTGATTTTGAGGATTAAACTGTGTCAAAAGATTTGCCCAAATATAACGAGCGGCTCTCATTTTGGCAATTTCCATAAAATGATTCATTCCAATCGCCCAGAAAAATGACAATCTCGGCGCGAAATCATCTACATTCATTCCTGCTTTTATCCCCGTTCTCACATATTCTAAGCCATCTGCAAGTGTATAAGCCATTTCCAAAACCGGAGTTGCGCCTGCTTCTTGCATGTGATAACCTGAGATAGAAATCGAATTGAATTTCGGGATATTTTGAGAAGTATATTCGAAAATATCTGCGATAATTTTCATAGAAGGTTCTGGTGGATAGATGTAAGTATTTCTCACCATAAATTCCTTCAAAATATCATTTTGGATCGTTCCCGAAAGTTGTTCTTGAGAAACGCCTTGTTCTTCTGCAGCGACTATATAAAATGCCAAAATCGGTAAAACTGCACCATTCATGGTCATGGAAACCGAAATTTGATCCAATGGAATTTCATTGAACAAAATCTTCATATCTTCCACAGAATCGATGGCAACTCCTGCTTTTCCCACATCACCAACTACTCTTGGATGGTCTGAATCATAACCTCTGTGCGTTGCCAAATCGAACGCAACAGAAAGTCCTTTTTGTCCTGCTGCAAGATTTCTTCTATAAAAAGCATTCGATTCTTCTGCGGTAGAAAAACCTGCATACTGACGAATCGTCCAAGGTTTTTGAACGTACATCGTGGAATATGGTCCTCTCAAATAAGGAGCAATTCCTGCGCTGTAACCTTTTGATTTTAAAGCTTCTGAATCTTCAGATGTGTAAGAAGATTTTAATTGAAGTCCATCTTTTTCAAAAGAATAGTTTTCTGTATTAGAAGTAAATCCAAAATTTTTAAAATCGGGATTTACGTTTTGAATTTTCGTTCTCATTTCATGAAATTTCGATGAGTAAATTTACGATATTTTTAATTTTAAAAAAAGTGAAATTTTAGGCGATTTGGGCTCCTTGATAGCAAAAAATGTAAAATTTAATTTTTGATAAACATATCAATGTATTTTTATTGAATTTTTATTAATTTTATTTAAAACTGACAATTATTTTCATTTTAATTAAATTTATTAACTTCTAATCAAAATAATTCGCTAACATTACTTATTTGGTCTATCAAAGTGCTATTTTTCTATTCAAAAAATCAAATGAAACCCTAATTTATATCATGATTAATCGTTGTTCTAGGGCAAAATATCTTCCTAACTTTGCTTCGCTTTTTTAACCTTTTGATGACTAAAATTTCAAGGAAAATAAGCCCAAAATACAATTAGAAACAAACAAAAAATTAACATTATGGAAGCAACTATTGGTTTTAAACCCGGAGTTTGGCAAAAGGAAATTAACGTAAGTGATTTTATTAGAAACAATTACACAGAATATACCGGAGACGAAAGCTTCTTAACTCCTGCTACTAAAGCAACCAATCAACTTTGGGCAGAACTATCTGAAATGTTCAAAGCAGAGAGAGAAAAAGGAATTTATGATGCCGAAACTAAGAAACCATCTCAGATTGATGCTTATGGAGCTGGTTATATCAATAAAAACTTAGAAAAAATCGTAGGAATTCAAACTGATAAGCCTCTAAAAAGAGCTATTTTCCCAAATGGCGGAATTAGAATGGTGGAAGACGGCTTAAAAGCATACGGTTATGAACTAGACGAAGCAACTAAAGAAATTTATACAAAATATAGAGTTACTCATAACGAAGGTGTTTTCTCTGCTTACAATTCACCGATTAGAAAAGCTAGAAATTCTGGAATCGTAACTGGTTTACCAGACGCTTACGGAAGAGGTAGAATTATTGGTGACTACAGAAGAGTTCCTTTATATGGTGTGGACTTCTTAATTAAAGATCGTCAAGATTATTTCGAAAATATGGATTGTGATGGGATGAACGAAGAAATCGTAAGACTTCGTGAAGAAATCACTATGCAAATCAATGCATTGAAAGCACTTAAAAAAATGGCAGAATCTTACGGTTTTGACATTTCTAAACCTGCAACCAATGCTAAAGAAGCTATTCAATGGTTATATTTCGCTTATTTAGCAGCTACTAAAGACCAAAACGGTGCCGCAATGTCTATTGGTAGAGTTTCTACTTTCTTAGATATTTATATTGAAAGAGATATTAAAAGAGGCGTTCTTACAGAAATTGAAGCTCAAGAATTGATTGACCATTTCGTGATGAAATTAAGAATCATCAGATTCTTGAGAACTCCAGAATACGATTCACTTTTCTCTGGCGATCCAGTTTGGGTAACAGAATCAATTGGTGGCTTGAATAAAGACGGCGGTTCTTATGTAACCAAAAACTCTTTCAGATTATTACACACTTTATACAATTTAGGTGCATCTCCAGAACCAAATTTAACTGTTCTTTGGAGCGAAAAATTACCAGAAAACTGGAAAAAATATTGCGCTAAAGTTTCTATCGACACTTCATCTCTTCAATATGAAAATGATGACTTAATGAGAGATTGCTTTAATGACGATTACGGAATTGCTTGTTGTGTTTCTCCAATGACTTTAGGAAAACAAATGCAATATTTCGGAGCGAGAGCTAATTTACCTAAAGCTTTATTATATGCCATTAATGGTGGTATTGACGAATTAACAAAAGTTCAAGTAACTCCAGAAATGCCAAAAGTAGAAGGCGAATATCTTGATTTCGATGATGTTTGGAATAAGTTTGATAAAATGATGGATTGGTTAGCAGAAACTTACATCCAAGCATTGAACATTATTCACTACATGCACGATAAATATTCTTACGAAGCTTATGAAATGGCACTTCACGATGTAAATGTTATCAGAACTCAAGCTTGTGGAATTGCAGGAATCTCTATCGTTGCCGATTCATTTGCAGCGATGAAATACGGAAAAGTAAGAGTAATAAGAGACGAAAACGGAATCGCAGTAGACTATGTAGTAGAAAAACCTTACGTTCCTTACGGAAATAACGATGATAATACTGATAAAATCGCAGCAGAAATTGTAGAAATTTTCATGAACAAAGTAAGAAAACAAAAAACTTACAGAAATGCAATTCCTACTCAATCTGTTCTTACCATCACTTCAAACGTAGTTTACGGTAAAAAAACAGGAAATACACCAGACGGAAGAAGAGAAGGTGAACCTTACGGACCTGGAGCAAATCCTATGCACGGAAGAGACACAAAAGGTGCAGTAGCTTCACTCGCTTCTGTTGCTAAATTACCTTTCGAACACGCTCAAGATGGTATTTCTTACACTTTTGCGATTACGCCTGAAACTTTAGGAAAAACTTTAGACGAAAAACAAGGAAATTTAGTTGGACTTTTAGACGGATATTTCAACCAAAAAGGTCACCACTTAAATGTAAATGTTTTCAACCGTTCATTGTTAGAAGATGCAATGCAGCACCCAGAAAAATATCCTCAATTAACCATTAGAGTTTCTGGTTACGCAGTGAATTTCATCAAGTTGACTAAAGAACAGCAATTAGATGTCATCAACAGAACCATCACAGAATGTTTCTAATTTATATATAACATCAATTATCTTGAAGAAGAGTTAAGAAATTTCTTAACTCTTTTTTTAAGAATATGAATTTCATCAAAATTAATTTCGCCGTCCCTAAAAGGTGTAATTTTGATGAAAATTTTTAGAATTTTAACTCCCTTTTAGGGTTGGGTAAAAGAAAAATTATAAAAATTTATTATTAAAAAAGCTTTAAACACCCTTTAAGAATATTTATCTTTGAACATGTCAAATCACGGATTTATCCATTCATACGAAACTTTCGGCACCAAAGACGGCCCAGGAATTAGATTTGTTTATTTTCTGCAAGGTTGTCATTTGCGTTGCCTCTATTGTCATAACGCTGATACTTGGAACAAAGGCGAAAAAACCAAAATGTCTGTAGACGAAGCCTTCCACGAGATAGAAAAAGTAAAAGGTTTTATAAAATCTGGTGGCGTTACCGTTTCTGGAGGCGAACCTCTGATGCAAGCCAACTTTGTCCTGGAATTATTCAAAAAATGTAAAGAAAACGGAATCCATACTTGTGTAGATACCAATGGTTATTTGTTCAGTGAAGAAATCAAAGAAGTTTTAGAAATTACAGATTTGGTGCTTCTAGACATTAAACACATAGACCCAGAAAAATATCTAAAATTAACGGAAGTAGAGCTAGAACCTACGCTTCAATTTATGCAATATTTGTCTAAAATCAACAAACCAACTTGGCTAAGATATGTTCTCGTTCCTGGTTATACAGATGATGCAGAAGATTTAGAAAATTGGGCGAAATATGTTTCTCAGTTCAAAAATGTAGAACGCGTAGATATTTTACCATTTCACCAAATGGGCGCACACAAATGGAAAGAAATTGGCAGAACCTATCCTCTAGAAAATTGCCAACCAGCAGATATGAAAGATGTACAAAAAGCAGTGGAGATTTTTAGGAAATACCATTTACCTTTACCAGACAATCAAAAATAAAAGTCGAGAAATGATCTCGACTTTTTATATTTTCATTTTGTCTAGTCCTGAAATAGCGATACACAAAAAAACATCGTTATGCAAGAACAACAAGAAATGCTTTATTTAAAGCGAA
>NZ_JASMRM010000010.1:52254-102208 GCF_041431305.1 Cloacibacterium sp. Arc13 | reverse complement strand
GCAATTGGAATTTTTGAAATTTTCTTCTTTGTTGACATATTATCTAATTTTTAGTCAACTTTTTTCAGGACAAGACAGATATAAAAAAATCTCTCAAAAATTTTTGAGAGATTTCTATTTTAAAGTTTCTAAGAATTATAGTGAATAATTCGGAGCTTCTTGTGTAATAATTACATCGTGAGGATGAGATTCTTTCAATCCAGAACCTGTAATCATCACCATTTTTCCGTCTTTTTGTAAAGTTTCGATATCTTTTGTTCCGCAATATCCCATTCCAGCTCTGATTCCACCAGTTAATTGGAAGATTACGTCTTCTAATTTTCCTTTGTATGGAACTCTTCCTTCGATTCCTTCTGGAACAAATTTTTTGGCTTCACTTTGGAAATATCTTTCTTTTCCACCACGTTTCATAGCAGAAAGACTTCCCATTCCTTGATAAGATTTGAATTTTCTACCTTGGAAAATAATTTCTTCACCTGGCGCTTCTTCCGTTCCTGCTAAAAGTGAACCGAGCATTACTGCACCAGCTCCAGAAGCGATAGCTTTTACAATATCACCAGAAAGTTTAATTCCACCATCTGCAATTACGGCTACATTATATTCTTTAGCTTTTTCGTAAACGTTATAAATCGCCGAAAGTTGAGGAACACCAACTCCAGCTACAACTCTTGTAGTACAAATAGAACCAGGACCAACTCCTACTTTTAATACGTTAGCTCCAGCTTTAATTAAAGCTTCAGCTGCATCTGCAGTAACAATATTTCCTCCTACAATATCTAAATCTGGGAAAGCATTTCTAATTTCTGTAATTTTATCGAGAACACCTTTAGAATGACCATGCGCAGAATCTACTGCGATAATATCTACACCAGCTTCTACTAATGCTGCAACTCTAGTCATCGTGTCATCTCCTACACCAACTCCAGCTCCTACGATTAATCTTCCGTTTTGGTCTTTATTGGCTTGAGGATATTCTAATTGATTGTCGATATCTTTTATGGTAATTAATCCTACCAAATGATTTTCTGAATCTACAATCGGAAGTTTTTCTATTCTGTTTTTAAGCAAAATTTCTTTGGCTTGCTCTAAGTTGGTAGATTTATCAGAAGTGATAAGATTTTCTTTGGTCATCAATTCTTCTACTTTTGCAGAAAGATTTTCTTGATATTTTACATCACGATTGGTGATGATTCCAATTAATTTATTGTCTGTATCTACTACTGGAAGTCCAGAGATTTTATATTTCGCCATAAGTTCCTTAGCTTCGGCTAAAGTATGATCTTTAGAAAGCGTAACAGGATCAGCAATCATTCCGTTTTCTGAACGTTTTACACGGTTTACTTGTGCCGCTTGTTCTGGAATAGGCATGTTTTTATGAATAAAACCTAAACCTCCAACTCTGGCAATAGCAATAGCCAAATCTGCTTCTGTAACGGTGTCCATCGCTGCGGAAACGATAGGAACATTAAGCGTGATTTTGTCTGAAATTCTAGATTTAAGAGAAACTTGGTTGGGTAAAACTTCTGAGTAAGAAGGGATAAGAAGCACATCATCGAAAGTGATGGCGGTTTCTACGATTTTGTTGTGAATAGACATCTTTACTTTCTTTGCAAAATTAAACGTTTTTTTCTAATCATGAAAATTAAATTTTCTTAATAGAAAAGCTCCCTAAATTTTAGGAAGCTTTGTGTCGTATTAATTCCTGTTTTTTACAATAATCCAGTTTTTATAAGTAACCTTAGTGTTGGTATCAGGTTCTGTCCATTCTAAAACATACCAATATGTTCCCGTGATAATACTTCTTCCGTTTTCTGTTCCATTCCAAATGTAATTGGATTGTTTTTCGCTGGAATACACTTTTTTCCCAAATCTATCAAAAATAGAAATTTTCACGTCTTTTTTCACTCGTAAATCTGAGTAATCTAGAACGTCATTTATTCCATCACCATTTGGAGTAATGGCATTAATAATATTAATAATGGCGAATTCATATTCAACAGGTGTACAAACATAAGCATCTCTTATGTATACTTTTTGTACTCCATGTCTCAGATTGTAAAACACATTAGAATTCTGCCAATTGATTTGGTCTAGAGAATATTCATAAGGTGCAGTTCCACCCGAAACATTTACGGTAATGCTGTTTCCTTGTTCTATCACGCTGTCAATTACAGGGTCTACTGCTTCTGAAATCGTAAAAGATTGTTTGTAAACACATCCATTTTTAGAAGTAAGTTCTACATAATGCGTTCCTATTCCATAAATAGCATTGTGGAGTGTTTCTCCTTCGGTTCCATTGCTCCATTTGTAATAGGTAAAATCAGTACCAGCGTCTACAACAGTAGTTGTATTCTTACAAATTGTTTCATTTTGAAGAGTAGTTGAAGCTTTTGGAGTTTTAATATTTACCGTAATTTTCGCCCAATTCGGACAAGAATTTGCTTGTTGTAATCTTAAGAAATAAGTTCCAGTGGAAGTAATATTTTGAGTGCTTGAAATAGGATTGATATTATTTTTCGCATCATTTTCAGAGTTGAAATAAGTTATGGAAACGCTATTATCCGTGGTAAAGAAAGATTCAAATGTTTTAAGATTTACAGATTTTATAGCGTCTAAATCATCATCACACACCTCTTGAGAAAGAGTAGAAGTCAATAAAGTTACTCTATTTCCAAATTTAAACTCTAAAGGATAAATTAGAGCAGGACAATAATCAGATTCTACTCTTACAAAAATAGTGGTGTCTGTAGAAAATGACCAAGAATTGTTTAAAACATTTGCGTTTCCAGCATTTGCATCGGTAATATTTGCGTAATATTTAACTCGATAGATTCCTGGATTGAGAAGAATTGCAGCAGTAACATTGTTGAGATTTACTTCGATGGTTCCATCTAAATTTTGGTCACAAACTGTAGTATTGAATTTGGAAATATCTATAATGGCTTTTGGGGATTCTACTACGCTTATTTTTTGGGTATAAGTACAATTGTTTTCAGAAGTCAAAATAACATAATAATCACCTTTTCCCACATTTTTAATTTGGTGAGAGGTTTCACCATTACTCCATAAGTATGCGGAGAATTCTAGTCCAGCATCAAGATTTGTGGTTTCTCCTTCACAAACGGTAATGACTGGAGGTAAATTTGATTTTTTAGGCTGTCCAAACTTAAATGTAAGAACAGCAATGTTATCACAAATTCCAGATTTTTTGATTCTTACATAGAAAGTAGTAGTTGCGGTTAAATTCTGTGAAGGAGCAATAGGGTTTTGTTCTAAATCTGCATCATTTTTGGTGAGATAAAATTGATGAGTATAACCTGTTTCTGAGGTAAGTTGAGGTAAATAATTGTCTAGATTTACCGCTTCTGTATTGTTAAAATCTCCATCACAAATTTGAGAAGTAGCATCTGTAACCGAAAGTTTGTTTCCAATTTTAAAATCCAAAAAGCCAGTTGCATTGGTACAGCCATTTCTAGAAGCTACTAAAATGTAAATTCGGGTTGGTGTAGTATAAGTCCAATTTTTTGGTAACGCAGGGAAATTAAATCCAGGGTTGTCAAAATAATAAATGTCAAAATCTGCTGAATTATTGACAATGGTTTTAGAAATTTCATCGAAATCAGGTTCGTAAAGTCCGTCAAAATCAGTATCGCATAAAGTTGAATCAAATTTTAGCGTATCAATATTGGGAATAGGATAAAAATTCAAATTTATTTCTGCCATTTCTGTACAGCCATAGCTGTTTGTCACTTTTGCATAAATGGTTTTTGGGATAGAGTTATAGCTGGTGAAATTGGAAATGTGATTAGAGAACGTTTTCGTTGCGGCATCATAATTTTCAAAATATTCTACCTTGGTAATGTTGGTATCATTAGAAACTTTGGCTTGTGTAAGGTCAAAATCCCCTGTTTTATCAGGTTTAATACAAGCAAGCGCTTCACCAGTGATGGTTTTTAATCTATTGACATTAATATTTACTGTTACAAATTCTGTATCTGGATAATTAGGGTCTGTGCCAGAAAAAGAATAGGTAAAAGTATCTGAAATTACAGTAGTATCCGTTAAAGTATAAGTTATTTCGCCTGTAGTAGCATCTATAGTAGCGGTTCCGTAAGATGGGGCTTTTGTAATTTTTATAGAGCTAATATCTATATTTTGGGTAGATGTAGAAAATTTAGGCGTTATTTTATAGGTAGGAGTACAGTCGCTTACTTCTATCGCTAATGTTGTTTTAAAAGGGCATCTTTGAAATTTAAAAATAGGAGAGTCTAGGCTTCCACAACTGGCTTTGGTAATTTTCACATAGTAATCTCCACTTTCTGTGGGAGTGATGATGTAGGTATTTGCTCCAGGTCCTGTATAAGGATTTCCGTTATAATACCATTGGTAACCATCATAAGTATTATCTACTTCTAGTGTTACGTTTCCTTTTTCGCAATCGCCTCCTTTGGAAATAATGGGAACGGAATTGAATCCTGCGAAATAACCACCATAACCTACTGCACCATTACCAGCAGCAATACCAGCCGTAACAGCTTTGTTGGATTTTATAGAAATATTATCAGATACGTTGGGAATAACATAAGTTTCCCAAGCTGAATTTCCACTTAACGCAAATGGTCCATAACTTGAGCTAATTGGAAGTCCGTTGATAGAAATTGTTGCGCCTTTTTCTGTAATAATATTAAGTTTTGTGTTTTTATATTTTGCAAAAGAATTTCTATATGGCATTTCATTTACATACCCAATTTCATCTATACTATTCGGAAGATAGCAACTAAGTGCAGGAATAAAATTAAAACCTCCTGTTGCAAATTCTGATGTACCATCACTACCGTCTGTTCCTGCTAAAAATTGATAAACATAAATAGGTTTTGTAGACTTTACGTACAAATTATAAACATTTGTACTTGGATTATTAAAGCCACCTCTTATAAAATGATATTGTCCTTTATTAAGGCTAATAGGTATATTACTTTCATTTACATAAACTTGGGTATTGTCTTCTGTTGCAATTACCAGAGTCTTTTCAGTGTAACCTTCATTTAAACCATTTGCAGTACCATTCCCTTTAAGGATTACATATTCTGTACCTATTCTTTCTACAGGGACTGATTGGTCCATTAATACATCATAATTAACTTTATTTTCGGCTACACTTAGAAAGTTTCCATTGGTGACAGATATAGGCTTATCAGAAGTTATAATGGATCCAATAAGCCCTTCTAGATTAGCGTTGGAATCAGCTACTAAAGTTTCGAATATATAAGATTCTCCTTTCTTGAGTACTATTACTTTTTCATCATCTGTGGTATTGTCTGAGAAAATAACGTCTTTATTATAATCACTTAGTTTTACAGTTGTATTATCTTCTGTTGCAATTACACTTACTACTGCGTTAATTCCCCTTATGTTTCTTATATCGCTAGGAATATATTGTTCTCCCATTCCAATAAAAAAAACATTTCCCAATGCGGATTTTCCTTTTGATGTTATAATTTCTGCATGATTAAAAACTGAGAATCTTAAATTAGCAAAAAATTTTTTCTCACCAATTACATGTAATCCTAGAGTGGTTTTTTTATTTATTTCTTCACTATTAGTAGTGATAATATAATCTCTAGGAATATAAAATTTTTGAGGATTTCCTTTACTAAGATTGCTAATAGTTCCAATAACACTATTATTGTTATAAATTTCCACATTAAATGGAGTGCTCTCATTAGTAGAAACGTAAATGTATTGTTGGGCTTCTGATCCTCCAGAGGCATCCGCTATTGGTGCAAACCAATGCTCTGTATCAAATTGAGCGAAAATTTTGGCAAAGAAAAATAAAAATAGTAAAAAAGTTAAAAATTTCTTCATTTGTGTAAAAAAAACTTAACAAATGTAAGTAATGTTTTTATTATGAGAGCATTCTAATTTCTATTTTTTAGAAGAATCCAATCTTTATTATTTATTTTAATGCCGGTATCGGGTTCTGTCCATTCTAGAATATACCAATATGAACCACTAGGAAGAGGTCTTCCGTTTTCTGTTCCATCCCAAATGTAGCTAGTAGAATTTTCATTGCTGAAAATTTTCTTTCCAAAACGGTCAAAAATGAGAATTTTCACCTCTTTTTTCACCCTTAAATCTGAGTAATCTAGGACGTCATTTAATCCGTCGCCATTTGGAGTTATGGCATTAAGAAGTTTAATGATGGAGAATTCATATTCTGTAATGGAACATTTTTTACTATCTCTTACGTATACTTTTTGTATGCCTCTATTGAGATTATAAAACATATTAGAAGTTTGCCAATTGATTTGGTCTAGAGAATATTCGTAAGGCGCAGTTCCACCCGAAACATTTACAGTAATGCTGTTTCCTTGTTCTATCACACTGTCAATTACAGGGTCTACTGCTTCTGAAATCGTAAAATATTGTTTGTAAACACATCCGTTTTCTGCTTTCAGTTCTACAAAATGGGTTCCCGCACCATAAGTAGCATTGTGGAGTGTTTCTCCTTCGGTTCCATTGCTCCATTTGTAATAGGTAAAATCAGTACCAGCGTCTACAACAGTAGTTGTATTCTTACAAATTGTTTTATTTTGAAGAGTAGTTGAAGCTTTTGGAGTTTTAATATTTACCGTAATTTTCGCCCAATTCGGACAAGAATTTGCGTGTTCTAATCTTAAGAAATAAGTTCCAGTGGAAGTAATATTTTGAGTGCTTGAAATAGGATTGATATTATTTTTCGCATCATTTTCAGAGTTGAAATAAGTTATGGAAACGCTATTATCCGTGGTAAAGAAAGATTCAAATGTTTTAAGATTTACAGATTTTATAGCGTCTAAATCATCATCACACACCTCTTGAGAAAGAGTAGAAGTCAATAAAGTTACTCTATTTCCAAATTTAAACTCTAAAGGATGAATTAGAGCAGGACAATAATCAGATTCTACTCTTACAAAAATAGTGGTGTCTGTAGAAAATGACCAAGAATTGTTTAAAACATTTGCGTTTCCAGCATTTGCATCGGTAATATTTGCGTAATATTTAACTCGATAGATTCCTGGATTGAGAAGAATTGCAGCAGTAACATTGTTGAGATTTACTTCGATGGTTCCATCTAAATTTTGGTCACAAACTGTAGTATTGAATTTGGAAATATCTATAATGGCTTTTGGGGATTCTACTACGCTTATTTTTTGGATATAAGTACAATTGTTTTCAGAAGTCAAAATAACATAATAATCACCTTTTCCCACATTTTTAATTTGGTGAGAGGTTTCACCATTACTCCATAAGTATGCGGAGAATTCTAGTCCAGCATCAAGATTTGTGGTTTCTCCTTCACAAACGGTAATGACTGGAGGTAAATTTGATTTTTTAGGCTGTCCAAACTTAAATGTAAGAACAGCAATGTTATCACAAATTCCAGATTTTTTGATTCTTACATAGAAAGTAGTAGTTGCGGTTAAATTCTGTGAAGGAGCAATAGGGTTTTGTTCTAAATCTGCATCATTTTTGGTAAGATAAAATTGGCGTGAGTAACCAGTTTCTGAGGTAAGTTGAGGTAAATAATTGTCTAGATTTACCGCTTCTGTATTGTTAAAATCACCATCACAAATAGTGGTAGAATAATTGGTAACTGAAATTTTATTCCCGAAAATAAATTCAATAGGTTGAATTTCTGGCGCGCAAACACCGTTTTCTACTCTTACATAAATGGTAGTGTCTGTATTGTAAGACCAATTGTTAGGCAAAGTATTGGCGTTACTAAGGGTAGCGTCTGTTAAATTTTGATAATATTTTACTACAAATTCAGGTTTGTAATTGGTAATGATAGTAGTATTTAAGTCATCTAATTTAATTGGAATATTTCCGTCAAAATTAGTATCGCAATTCGTGAATGTTATTTTGGTGGCTTTAGCTTTTTCAATGTATTCTACGGTGATAGCGCCTCTTAAATTACAGCTAGAAGATGAAATATTCACTTCATATCTGCCTTCCGAAGTTACAGTATAAGTTGCAGAAGTTTCTCCAGTCAATATATTTCCGTTTTGAAACCATTGATACGTTGCGCCAGAAACAGTAGCATCTAAAGTTAAAGTACTTCCTTCACAAAGCGGATTGTTGGTTGAAATTAATCTATCTGTACCAATATCTTTACTGCCTACAAAACTTCCTGCTTTCAGGAAAACAGCAGAATCATAGCGACCACTGGAGTCTCCATGGTCAGCAATTACAAGTTTTATGTGGTATTTTACACCTTTTTCAATGCTAGATTCTGCATTCAGTACTTTGGTTTGTCCATTGAAATTTGTCGGCGAGTTGTTCGGGTCGTCAATTCCTAGGTATCCTCCGAAATAATTAATGTTTTGTGGGCAGATGTTTGCTCCACTTATCGTAAGAGAGGTAACGGGCGATGTAGTGTTTGGTACAATTGCAATATTTCGATATGCTTCGGAGTTGTCGGCTTTTTTAATCAAAAAGGCAAATGCATCAGAGTATTTACAATTAGTTTTTTGATACTCTTCGGATAAAAACATATAATCAAAGCTTATCTTGTCAGTATTTGCAATAAAATCAAACTCTAAAGAAGTTGCGTTGAGTATGTTATCAGTCGGTAGATTATATTTTGTTAATATATCAATTAAATCTTGGTCTTCTCTCCAGTTCGTGGCGTAATAGTCTTGCAAGTTATCGTTGGGGCCTTGTGCAGCTTTGGCTTTTCCTGTAGATAGTATAATTCCTTCGTTTATGTCAAAATTGCTAGTTCCTTTTGTAAAAAAACCGTAACTTAAATCCCCCGTTCCTGTAGTGCCATCGCTTATGTTCCCTGTGTCAAAATTCCAGCCAGATAGCGTGACATTAGATACCGAAATACAAGTGTTATTAGCGCCTATTAATTTTTGTACGAGCTGGTCTTTATTGTATGAGGTGTTTACACTAATATATTGCGCTCTTACAGAAATTGTAATGAGTGTAAGTAGTAATAAAACGTATTTAGTCCAATTTTTAACCATTGTTTTCCGAGGAAATGGATTGCAAATTTAAGTATAATTAAATAAAAAAGAGACGATCTATAATAGACAGTCTCTTTAGATATTTTAAAAGGATTTTAAATTAAGAAAGAGCAACTCTCTTGAATCCTGTTACTTTTAAATCTCCGTTTACAGATTTTACGAAATCAGCTACAGACATACCTCCATCTTTAATGAAAGCTTGGTGTACTAAAGTGTTTTCTTTGTAGAATTTCTGCATTTTTCCTTTAAGGATATTGTCAATAATGTTTGCAGGTTTTCCTTCTTTAGTTAAGATATCTCTTTCGATTTCTAATTCTCTGTCAATAACTTCTTGAGAAACTTGAGTTTCGTCTAAAGCGATTGGGTTCATAGCAGCAACTTGCATAGCTACAGATTTAGCAGCATCTTCAGCACCTTCTACATTAGCAGAAAGAGAAGTAAGAGTAGCGATTTTATTACCAGCGTGGATGTAAGAACCTACGAAATCACCTGCTAATTTTTCAAAAGCACCGATTTCAATTTTCTCACCGATTACTCCTGTTTGTTCAATTAATTTTTCAGCAACTGAAATACCATTATAGTCAGAAGCTAAGAAATCTTCTTTAGAGTCAAAATTAAGCGCTCTTTCAGCGAAATCATGAGCTAATTTTACGAAGCTTTCGTTTTTAGCAACGAAGTCAGTTTCGCAGTTTAATGCGATTACAACACCTGCAGTGTGGTCAGCATTTACTTTAGCAATTACAGCTCCTTCTGTAGATTCTCTATCTGCTCTGTTAGCAGCTACTTTTTGTCCTTTTTTTCTAAGGATTTCAATAGCTTTTTCGAAATCTCCTTCAGCTTCTGTAAGCGCTTTTTTGCAGTCCATCATACCTGCACCTGTCGTGTTTCTAAGTTTAGCTACGTCTGCAGCAACTGGTGTATACATAATTGAAATTTTTTGTTTATTTATTTGGTAAATTTTTAGATTTGCAAAGATATGAAATTTCGTGTAAACTAAAAATAGGGTTTTTACGTTATATTTCTAAAAATAATTGATAATAAACTGAAATGAAAAACAAACTTTTACTTCTTATTTTGCTGGTCTTTTCCACCTTTTTGTTTTCGCAAACTTCTCAGGAATTAGACAAAGCAATGCTGAGTAAAGACCCTAAAGTGATTGCAGAATTTATTAAAAAGTATCCTAATAATAAAAACACTCCTTTTCTACAGAGAAAACTAAACAGTATGACTGGGAGTGGAAATGCAGCCGCTAAACCGAGTATACAACCGCTGAATACCGAGAAATTAGAAAAACAGGTAGAAAAAAGTGAGGCAAAAGGAGAACCAGATGCTAAAGCAAAACGTACTGCCGAAGTTCTTACGCATTTATTTAATAATGACCCCAACAAAAAAGATGCTTACGTTTTGATTAGAAATAAATCTGAATGTAACCTCATTGTAAAATTCGAAGGAAAAAAATTCTATAATCTAGATGTTCCTAAAATGGGTGAAAATTATATTCTGGTGCAGAAAGGAACGTACAGAATTACCACGATGATTTGTAATGCGCAATACGCATCGGTTAAAAATATAACACAAGATTTAGAAATCAACTTGAATGCAGCAAAAAAAGTCAGAAAATAATTTCTGACTTTTTTATTCAAATATTTTTTAGAAAAATTAACCTACAAATCTACCCATTGCAATAAATTTCTCTTGTCTGTGATTTACTAATTCATCACCAGTGAAATTTTTGAGCGATTTAATATTGGTTAAAATATTTTTCTTCACATTATTATAAGCTATTTGAGGATCATAATGAGCTCCACCAAGTGGTTCTTCTATAATACCATCGATGATTTTCTCTTTTAGCATATCTTGTGGAGTAAGTTTTAATGCATTGGCAGCAGTTTCTTTGTGCTCCCAGCTTCTCCATAAAATAGAAGAGCAACTTTCTGGTGCAATTACAGAATACCAAGTGTTTTCTAGCATGTATACTTTATTTCCTACGCCAATTCCTAAAGCACCACCAGAAGCACCTTCTCCAATGATAATGGTGATAATAGGTGTTTTCATTTGGCACATTTCATAGATGTTTCTAGCAATGGCTTCACCTTGACCTCTTTCTTCGGCTTCTAAACCAGGATAAGCTCCAGGAGTATCAATGAAAGTAACAACAGGAATTCTGAATTTTTCTGCCAATTTCATTAATCTAAGCGCTTTTCTGTAACCTTCAGGATTACTCATCCCGAATCTTCTGCGCTGTCTTTCCTTAGTAGTTCTTCCTTTTTGAGTTCCGATAATCATTACACTTTGACCGTCTATTTTTGCAAGACCACCTACCATTGCAGGATCATCAGCAAAATTTCTATCACCGTGTAATTCTACAAAACTATCTTTGTCTACAATTCCATTAATAAAATCTAATGTGTATGGTCTGTCTGGATGACGTGATAGTTGAACTCTTTGCCAAGGCGTAAGATTTCCGTAGATTTCTTTCTTTTTTTCGATGATTTTGTCTTCAATTTGGCTGCAAGCCAATTTCATATCTACACCGCTTTCTTCACCAACTAAAGAACAAGTTTGGTATTGTTCCATTAACTCCTTAATTGGTAATTCAAAATCTAAATATTCCATTTTTGTTTAGAATTAATCCTTCAAATGTAGTAAAATTTCTTGTTTGAAAGAATTATTTTATTTTTTCTATGGCTGATTTTAGCCTTGTTAAACTTTCTTCTTTGCCCAAAATTTCTAATAAATCTGGCACGTCTGGTCCTTTTAATTCCCCTACTAGAGCGAGTCTAAGTGGCATCATGACCTTCCCAAAACCTAAGCCTTTTTCTTCTACTAAATGATGAATTTCTTCCTTCAAAATTTCGGATTTAAATTCTATAGTGTTTAATTTTTCAGAAAGTTCTGTCATGATGGAAGTAGTTTCTTCGTTCCAAGCTTTTTTTACCGCTTTTTCATCGTATGCAGAAGGTGCTTCGAAAAAGAATTTTCCTTGTGTATAAATATCTTTCACGAAAGTGGCTCTTTCTTTCATTAAACCAATGATTTTTAATAATTTTTCGTCTGAAAGATTGATGTTTTTGGTTTCTTCTAGATTTTTAAAACTTTCTAAAAGCTCTTCATTAGACTGTTTTTGAAGATATTGATGATTAAACCATTCTGCTTTTTCTTTAGAAAATCTTGCGCCCGCTTTGTGAACTTTATGCAAATCAAATTCAGCAGCCATTTCTTCTAGACTTAAAATTTCCTTATCATCAGAAGGCGACCAACCCAAAAGTGCTAAGAAATTTACAAAAGCTTCAGGCAAATAGCCTTCTTCTTTGTAACCTTTATACGTTTCGCCGGTTGCTTCGTCATAGAAATTCATCGGGAAAACAGGGAATCCAAATTTTGCGCCGTCTCTTTTGCTTAATTTTCCTTTTCCTTCTGGTTTTAGAATTAGAGAAAGGTGGGCAAATTCTGGAGCAGTCCAACCCATTGCTTCATATAATAAAATGTGTAAAGGCATTGAAGGAAGCCATTCTTCACCACGAATGACGTGGGTGATTTCCATTTCGTGGTCGTCTATAATATTGGCGAAATGATAAGTTGGCATTCCATCATTTTTAACCAAAACTTTATCGTCTAGAGTATTGGTGTTTACAGAAGATTTTCCTCTGATGATGTCTTCTAGATTTACAATTCTATCAATCGGCATTTTAAATCTTACCACATAAGGAACGTTTTGATTGATGAGTTCCTGAGTTTCTTGTTCAGAAAGTGTAAGACTGTTTCTCATGCTATTTCTGGTGAAGTTATTGTATGAAAAAACTTCGCCTTTTGCTTCGTATTCTGCTCTTACTTTTTCTAATTCTTCGGGAGTGTCAAAAGCAATATATGCATAATCCGTTTTCAGGATTTCTGCGGTGTATTTGTCGTAAATATGTCTTCTTTCTGATTGTCTATAAGGTCCGTAGTTTCCTCCATGAATTGGGGATTCATCTGGAATAATGCCGCACCATTCTAGAGCTTTCATAATGTATTCTTCTGCACCTTCTACATATCTTGCTGTATCTGTATCTTCTATTCTCAGCACGAAATCTCCGCCTTTATTTTTGGCAAAAAGATAATCGTATAACGCTGTTCTTACACCACCTAAATGTAAAGGTCCAGTAGGACTTGGTGCAAAACGCACTCTTACTTTGCTCATTTTATGAAATTTTAAGTTGCAAATTTACGATTTTTATAGTTTTCTGATTATTATACAGTGCCTAAAATTTTTATTTCTTAATTTTGTAATATAATTTAAACTTTAAAAACATGCTAGAAATTGGTGAAAGACCTTGGGGAAAGTATTTTGTATTACAAGATGAACCTAATTTTAAATTAAAAAGAATAGAAGTTTTGCCTAATCAAAGACTTTCTTATCAGTACCATCATCATCGTCAAGAATTTTGGACAATCGTAGAAGGAGAGGCGGTAGTAGTATTAGATGGGGAAGAAAATTTCTTACAATATGGGCAGAGTATTTTTATTCCTCAAGGAGCTAAACATAGAATAGAGAATCGCAGTGATGAAGTTTTGGTTTTTGTAGAAGTACAAACTGGAACTTATTTTGGCGAAGATGATATCGTAAGAATAGAAGATGATTACGAAAGAAATTAAAATAGAAAATCCCGAAATACTCGGGATTTTTTTATTTTTTATAATTCAAGATTACTTTTTCTATAATAGCTACACATTCTAACAGTTGTTCTTTGGTAATTACCAATGGTGGAGCGAGTCTTATAATATTGCCATGAGTAGGCTTTGCTAATAAACCATTTTCTGCAAATTGCATACAAAGATTCCATGCAGTAGGTGATTCTGGAGTATCATTCACCAAAATAGCATTCAATAAGCCTTTTCCTCTTACTTGATAAATCAAATCTGTCTTAGCAATGATTTTCTGAATTTCTGCACGGAAAAATTTTCCTAATTCTTCTGCTCTTTCTGATAATTTTTCTTCTTCTACTACATCAAGGGCAGCTACTGCAACTGCGCAAGCTAATGGATTCCCTCCAAAAGTAGAACCATGCTGACCAGGATGAATAACTTGCATAATGTTATCATTTGCCAAAACTGCAGAAACAGGATACATGCCTCCAGAAAGTGCTTTTCCTAAAATAAGAATATCTGGCTGAACATTTTCATGATGACAAGCGATTAATTTTCCTGTTCTAGCAATACCCGTTTGAACTTCGTCTGCAATGAAAAGAACATTATGTTTTTTACACAATTCTGAAGCATTTTTTAAATATCCTTCATCTGGAACATAAACACCAGCTTCTCCTTGAATAGGCTCTACTAAAAATGCAGCGATGTGTTGTGCTTCATCTTCTAAAACCTTTGATAATGCTTCAATATCGTTATAAGGAATTCTTAAAAATCCGGGTGTAAATGGTCCGTAATTATTGTGTGCATCTTTGTCATTAGAAAAAGAAACGATGGTGGTAGTTCTTCCGTGGAAGTTGTTTTCACAAACGATTATTTTAGCATAACCATCTTTAATTCCTTTGACTTCGTAACTCCATTTTCTAGCGAGTTTAATGGCAGTTTCTACGGCTTCTGCGCCAGAATTCATCGGGAGAACTTTGTCAAATACAAAAAGAGAAGTGATTTTTTTCTCGTATTCTCCTAAGTTTGAATTGTAGAACGCTCTAGAGGTAAGAGAAAGTTTCTGAGCTTGTTCCGTAAGTGCTTTTACAATTTTAGGGTGAGAATGTCCTTGATTTACTGCAGAATATGCTGATAGAAAATCAAAATATTGTTTCCCTTCTACATCCCAAACATATACACCTTCACCTTTTTCTAATACAACAGGAAGCGGATGATAGTTGTGAGCACCATGTTTATCTTCTAAATCTATATAATATTGAGCGGTTTTTGTAGACATAAATATATTATTGAATTTTTACAAATTTACATTTTAATTTTAGAATTCATCACTAAAAAAAGTTGCCTTTTTCAAGACAACTTTTTCATTTATTTAAAACATTTTAAATAATGTTTTCGTAAGATTTATCCATTACAAAATCTTCCATAAATTTAGTGGTGTAGTTTCCTGCAAGATAGTCAGGATGTTCCATCAATTGTCTATGGAAAGGAATAGTCGTTTTAATTCCTGCAATATAGAATTCTTCTAAAGCACGTTTCATTTTTGCAATTGCTTCTTCTCTAGTCTGTGCTGTAGTAATAATTTTAGCAATCATAGAGTCGTAGTTAGAAGGAATAGTATATCCTTTGTAAACGTGAGTGTCTACTCTTACTCCGTGACCACCAGGAATGTTCAATTCAGTAATCTTTCCTGGGCTCGGACGGAAATCATTAAAAGGATCTTCCGCATTAATTCTACATTCTATAGAGTGTAATTTTGGATAGTAATTTTTACCAGAAATTGGTTGACCAGCTGCCAATAAAATTTGCTCTCTAATCAAGTCAAAATCTACTACTTGTTCAGTAATTGGATGTTCTACTTGAATTCTGGTGTTCATTTCCATGAAATAGAAATTTCTATGTTTGTCTACTAAGAATTCTATAGTTCCTACTCCTTCATAACCAATATATTCTGCAGCTTTTACAGCAGCTTCTCCCATTTTTTCTCTCAATTCTTCGGTCATGAATGGAGATGGAGTTTCTTCAGTTAGTTTTTGGTTTCTTCTCTGAACAGAGCAATCTCTTTCTGAAAGGTGACAAGCATTGCCATATTGGTCTCCAGCAATTTGGATTTCGATATGTCTTGGTTCTTCAATAAGTTTTTCCATATACATACCTCCGTTTCCGAAAGCTGCAGTAGCTTCTTGTACAGCAGAATCCCATAAATCTCTTAGGTTTTCAGCTTTCCAAACAGCACGCATTCCTTTTCCACCACCACCAGCTGTAGCTTTAATCATTACAGGATAGCCAATTTCTTCGGCTAATTTAGCAGCGGTTTCATAGTTAGGAACTAAGCCATCAGAACCAGGAACGCAAGGAACACCAGCTTCCTTCATGGTAGATTTAGCCGTAGCTTTGTCTCCCATTTTTTCTATTTGCTCTGGAGTAGCACCAATGAATTTTATTCCATTTTTCTCACAAATTCTTGAGAAATTTGCATTCTCTGATAAGAATCCGTAACCAGGATGGATAGCATCTGCATTGGTAATTTCTGCAGCAGCAATGATATTAGAAATTTTAAGATAAGAATCTTTACTTACAGGTGGTCCTATACAAACAGCTTCGTCTGCAAATCTCACATGCAAGCTGTCTTTGTCTGCAGTAGAGTAAACTGCTACAGTTTTGATTCCCATCTCTTTACAAGTACGAAGAATCCTCATAGCAATCTCTCCACGATTGGCAATTAATATTTTTTTGAACATCTTTTTAGAAATTTTAAATTTTAAATTTTTGAATTTTAAATTATTTTAAAATGAAAAAGATTCACTTAAAATCTATAATTTATAATTTAAAATTACTTATGATGGGTCTACTAAGAATAACGGTTGGTCATATTCTACAGGAGAAGCGTCATCTACTAAAATTTTAACAATTTTACCAGAAACTTCTGCTTCAATCTGGTTGAATAATTTCATTGCTTCGATTACACAAACTACCGTGTCATTTTTTACTTCACTACCTACATTTACGAATACATCTTTGTCTGGAGATGGTTTTCTGTAGAAAGTACCAATCATAGGAGACTTAATGGTGATGTATTTGCTGTCATCAGAAGTTGATTCAGCTTTTGTTTCGGTAGCAGTAGCAGCTGGAGCGGCAACTGGTGCAACTGCAGGAGCTGCAGGAGCTTGATAAGCTACAGGTTGAGGTACATAACTTACTGCTTCACTACCAGCAAGTGGAGTTTTTATGTTGATTTCGAAATCTTTTGTTTTGTATTTCACTTCAGAAACACCAGCTTTTGCTACGAATCTTATAAGATTTAATAATTCTTTAGAGTCCATATATATAATTTTTTACGGCTTCAAATATAGTAATAAAACAACAAAAAACCATTCAATTTTTCATAAAAATAGAATGGTTTTTTTATCGAAAAGAAAAAAGCTACGCTTTTTCTTAATTAGTCTTCAGTAGTTTCTACTTGTTTCTCTAATACTACTTTTCCTCTGTAGTATAGTTTTCCTTCATGCCAATGTGCTCTGTGATACAAGTGTAATTCACCTGTAGTTGCATCTTTTGCTAATTGAGGAACCACAGCTTTGTAGTGAGTTCTTCTTTTATCTCTTCTAGTAGATGACTGTCTTCTTTTAGGATGTGCCATTTTGTAATTCTTTAAACTTTATGTAAGATTTCTATTTTTTGTCTTTTAATTTTTTCAAAGCTTCCCAACGAGGGTCTATTTCGTGGGTTTCTTCTTCTTCAATTTCTTTGGGACTGAATTTTTCGATGAGTTCAAAATCTTCTTCTTTTACATTAGGAGAGATTTTTTTCATAGGAATAGATAATATTACTGCTTCATAAATTGCCTGAGAAATGTTAAAAGCACTATCTCCTTGTGGGATGGTAATTACTTCTTCATTACTATCATCATATTCTTCTCCGAATTTTACCAAGAATTTTATTTCATTTTCTATAGGATGAGTAAATGTTTCGCTGGTGATGTCACAAACTAAATTTACTGTTCCATGAACTTTAATCAGGAAATCTAAAAAAGTAGAATGCTTTTCTAATAATACATCTACGTCTATTTTAGCGCCTGAAAACTCTTGTTCAGTCTCGAATAAATCAAAGAACGCTTGTTCTACTTCAAATTTAAATTCGTGCTTTCCAGTCTTAAGCCCTGAAAATGCTACGTCATAATTTCTAAATTTGTCCATAAAAAATGGTGTGCAAAAATAAGTTAATTTTTTTAAATAACAAAAGTTTTATTCATTTTCTTCTGGTAAATCTTCATCTATACCATTGTCGTGAGCTAAAACTCTTGGTTTCAAGCGGTTTTCTATGAGGTCTTGATACTCGTTTCTATTTTTAAAAATTTTAATCGCTGTAAAAATAGCCTCAGAAAAAGATTGCTCATCTGCTAAATTTTTACCTGCAATGTCATACGCTACTCCATGATCTGGAGAAGTTCTGATGAAGGGCAATCCAGCAGTGTAATTCACACCTTCTTCATAAGCTAATGTTTTAAAAGGAGCTAATCCTTGATCATGATACATTGCTAGAACAGCATCAAATGAACTGTATTTCTCTGGTTGGAAGAAGCTGTCTGCAGGGAAAGAGCCAAAAGCTAAAATTTCTTCGTTAAATAATTCTTTGATAGCAGGTTCTATAATTTCTATTTCTTCTTTGCCAATTGCACCGCCGTCTCCAGCATGAGGATTAAGGCCTAAAATAGCAATTTTCGGTTTTTGGATGCAGAAATCTTCAATCAATGATTGATTAAGAACTCTTACTTGCTCCTTTATTTTTTGTTTAGAAATATTTTTAGAAATTTCTGAAACAGGAATATGGTGGGTAGAAACTGCAACTTTTAATTTTTCGGTAACGAGGAACATGAGTCCTTTTTTGCCGAATTTTTCTTCAAAATAACCAGTGTGACCAGCGTGTTTGAAGCCTTGCTTCATCATCTCGTCTTTATTGATAGGAGCGGTTACCAAAACATCTATTTCGCCTTTCATTAAAGCATCTGTAGCAGCTTCTAGAGAATCTATAGCCATTTTAGTAGATTCTTCAGTAGGTGTCCCGAAGTCTACATTTACATTGTCTTTCCAAAGATTTACAATATTGAGTTTTCCGTTAGCGGCTTCTTTGGCAGTTTGTACATAATTAAAAGTGGTGTTAATCTTAAACACATTCTTTTGGTAAGAAAATAATTTTCCCGACCCGAAAATTACTGGAGTGAAAAAGTCAGTAATGTTTTTGTCTTTCAGTGCTTTTAGGATGATTTCTACGCCTATTCCGTTAAAATCTCCCACTGAAATTCCTACCTTAATTTTATGGTGTTTAGAATTCATTTTTAATTATCTTTGAATTTTAAAAAAAGATTGTTACAAATTTAGTGATTTTTAATTTATAAATCTTTAATCTAATATTTTTAAACTTTAACTTATATAAACAAAATATGTTTACAGGAATAATTGAAGCGACAGGAAAGGTAGAAAAATTGGAAAAACAAGGGACTAATGTTGTCTTTACTTTTAGCGGTCCTTTTACACAAGAACTTAAAGTAGACCAGAGTTTGGCGCATAATGGTTGTTGTCTTACTGTGGAATCTATTGATGGTGATTTGTACACCGTTACGGCAATAAATGAAACGCTAGAAAAAACCAATTTGGGCGAATTGAAAGTAGGAAGCATAGTAAACTTAGAGCGTTGTATGAAAATGGATGGTAGGTTAGATGGTCATATTGTACAAGGTCATGTAGATAAAACTGGCTCAATTGTTGCTATCGAAAATATTAACGGAAGTTATTATTTAACATTTACTTACGAAGAAGATGGTTCTTTTACCACAGTTCCGCAAGGTTCTATTACTGTAAATGGAATTAGTTTGACTGTTGCTGATAGCAAAGAAAATCAGTTTTCTGTGGCGATAATTCCGTACACTTGGGAACATACCAATATGAATACTTTAAAAGTGGGAGACCGTGTAAATTTAGAATTCGATATTATTGGAAAATATGTAGCCAAGCTTATGAAGAGATAAAAGATGGCATTACATAGCTATAGCTTAAGAACTAAAATTTTTATAGGATTTATGGTAGTCTGTTTTTTCAGTATCATAGGTTCTACAGCTATGTCTTATCTTATCATCAAAAAATCTACAGATGAACAGAGCGTTACAGAGATGCAAAATAAGTTTGAAGCATTAATGAAAACGCTGGATTACGCGGTAAGCCATACTAATATTACTCAAGAAAAAGATTTAGTTAATATTCTCCAAAACGAAATTTACGAGATTTCAGATATTAATAAACATGATGTAATTCTTTATGATTTACAAGGCAATTATTTGGTTTCCAATAAAGAACTGAATCTTGTAGCGCAGAAAAAAATTCCTCATGAAACGTTAATGAATGTTTTGGAGTCTGACAAAAGAGTAGATGTACAAGAATACGATCAAAAAGTGGGCAGTAATGTCACCTCTTCTTATATGATTCTTAGGAATAACATGTTAGAGCCTATTGCGATTGTGTATTTCCCTTTTTATCACAATGATAATATTTATGCAGGTGCATTTAATAAATATGTTCAGTACATTATTTTGGTCAATCTTTTCCTCATTTTGTTGAGTATTTGGCTAAGTTGGGTGATTTCTAAAAATTTGACCAAAACAATTACAAGAATTTCTGAGCTCATTACCAGAACTACGCTTTTTGGTAGAGAAATGAAGCCGATTAAGTATTTTCAAAATGATGAATTAAGTGGTTTGGTAAAATCTTATAACAAAATGATTTACCAAATTGAAGATCAAAAAATGCTTTTGGCCAATAAAGAAAGAGAAGAAGCATGGAGAGAAATGGCAAAACAAGTTGCCCACGAAGTGAAAAATCCGCTCACGCCAATGAAGTTGCTCATTCAGAATTTTGAGAGGAAATTTGATAAAAATGACCCAGAAATTGATCAAAAAGTCAGAAATCTAAGTCGAAGTTTGGTTGATCAAATCGATTTAGTAGCTACTGTAGCAAGTGCTTTTTCAGAATTTGCCAAGTTGCCTCCCAAAAATGATGAATCTTTTAACTTAAAAGAAGAATTAGAAAATTTGGTGAGAGTTTTCAATGATGATGGTAATATTTATTTCCATGCGAATAAAGATATGATGCCGGTGAGAATGGATAGAATTTATCTTTCTAGGATTTTTACCAATATGATTACCAATGCAAAACAAGCAGTTTCTGAACAAAGAAAATCCATCATCAATATAGATGCAGAGCTTTTCAATAAGAAAATCATCATCGTTATAGAAGACAACGGAATTGGTATTCCTAAAGATAAGTTGGAGCAAATCTTCGAGCCTAATTTTACCACCAAAAATTCTGGAATGGGACTCGGTTTAACCATGGTCAAAAAAATGATAGAAGAGTATAAAGGCGATATTTCTGTGAAATCCGAAGAAGGAAAAGGAACCAAATTCACCATCATTCTTCCAACAAACGTTTAACTTTTTTACTTTTTTCATTGAGAATTTCTTTAAAATGAAACCTTTTCGATTTCAAAAATTTGATATTATACAGCATGAAAATGTTTTCCGAGTAGGAACAGACGGTGTTTTGCTAGGAGTTTTATGCAAGGTTGAAAACGCTCAAAAAATCTTGGAAGTAGGAACGGGAACAGGTTTGATTTCTCTAATGCTCGCTCAGCGAAATCCAAATGCTAAAATTACTGCTTTAGACTTAAATGAAGATGCGGTGAAATTGGCTCAAGAAAATTTTAAAAATTCCCCTTTTTCAGAAAGATTACAGGTTTTTCATCAAGATTTTAAAACTTTTGCATCGCAAAAAGAATATGATTTTGTGGTTTGTAATCCACCATTTTTTGAGGAAAATAATTCTGTAAAAGATGTTTTAGCGAGACAACAAGTAGAACTTACTTTTAGAAATTTAATAGAAAAAGCTTCGACGGTTTTATCTCCAGAAGGAATTTTTTCGGTAATTATTCCTTCGGAGTCTGCACAAGAATTTGAAAACTTAGCTGAAGATTTTGATTTATATTTGGTAAGAAAAGTAAATATTTTCGGTATTGAAAACGGTGCTTTAAAACGAAATGTTTTAGAATTTTCTAAGAAAAAATCAGCATTGGAAACTCTTGATTTTACGATAGAAAAAAGTCCGAGAAAATACTCGGACCAATATTTAGAACTCACCAAAGAGTTTCATGTTTTTGGAAAATAAGATTTATTCAAAAAGTTCTACGGTGTTCATCACCTTAACTCCGCCATCTTCGCATTTAATCGCTTCTCCAGGGAAATTTTGAATCATGTGATAATCGTGAGTCGCCATCAGAACCGCACAATTTCTTTCTAAAGATACTTTTTTCAATAAATTCATAATATCGTTAGATGTTTCTGGGTCTAGGTTTCCTGTAGGTTCGTCTGCAAGAATCAATTCTGGATGATTTAGTAAAGCTCTTGCGATTGCAATACGCTGTTGTTCACCGCCAGAAAGTTCATGAGGCATTTTGTGTTTTTTCGTTTTCATGTCTACACTGTCTAGAACCTCGTTTATTCTGTCGTCCATCAGATTTTTATCCTTCCAACCAGTAGCTTCTAGCACGAAACGCAGATTTCTTTCTACACTTCTATCCGTTAATAATTGAAAATCTTGAAAAACAATGCCTAATCTTCTTCTAAGGTTAGGAATATCTGATGCTCTTAATTTCTGTAAATCAAATCCTACTACCTCTCCGTTTCCTTCTTTTAGAGGCAAGTGTCCGTACAAAACTTTTAACAATGAACTCTTTCCAGAGCCTGTTTTACCAATAAGGTAACAGAAAGTACCTCTCTTAATATGTAAATTCACATGAGATAAAACGGTAAAGTTTTTTTGTACAATTTTCGCGTCTTGCAACGTAATAATGTCTTCTCCGTAGGTGTTATGATGCGGCATAATGATTATAAATGATGGTTGATTTTTCTTGGTTGATAAGAAGGCTTACTTTTTTATCAACTTTCAAAAATAAGGAAAACCTTTTTTTTATCCTAAATTTTAAGGAAATTTTAACAACAAAAAATGCTCGGAAAGTAAATTTCCAAGCATGTCTTTTATAATAAAATCAAAAGAAATTATTATCTCTTAGCTCTTGCGTCGCTAATAGTTAATCTCTTTCTGCCTTTTGCTCTTCTAGCAGCTAATACTCTTCTACCATTTGGAGTAGACATTCTTTCTCTGAAACCGTGTTTGTTTCTTTTCTTTCTTTCTGATGGCTGGAATGTTCTTTTCATTACTTCAATTTATAATGGGTCCGTAATTATTCTTCTTTTTGAGGTTGCAAAGATATGTTTTTTTTTATTTTCTGCAAATTAATTTTAGAAATAATTAAGTTTTTTTTGAGTAAATGGAATAAAACTTTTCTCAATAACTATTTTTAAGTGATTTTAATGATTGTACTTCTTCAAATTCTGTTTAATATGATTCTGAAAATCATTTTATAAATGTTGAGCGTTCAAACATCATCTTTGAGGTTTCGAGATTTTGGAGTAAAAAAATTATCTTTGCACCATAAATTTTTACAATGTTTACAGAAAACCAACTTACAGAAATCAAAAGCCTTTTGCAACCGAATAAAAATGTAGTGATTATCACGCACTACAATCCAGATGGTGATGCAATTGGGAGTAGTCTTGGTTTAAAACATTTTCTTAAAAATTTAGGAGTAGATGCTACGGTAATTGTTCCGAATGATTTCCCGAAATTTCTAAAATGGATGCCAGAAGCAAAAAAAATAGTCATTGCAGAGTATAAACGTAAAATTGCTGGCGAAGCGATTTATCATGCAGATGTAATTTTTTGTTTAGATTTTAATGCTCCTTCTAGAATTGGAATGTTAGGAGATTGGCTCACTAAATCTTGGGCAAAAAAAATCTTGATAGACCATCATCAGCAACCAGAACATTTCGATTTTGTGTATTCTAATACCAGTATTCCCGCAACTTGTCAAATGGTGTATCACTTCATTGAAGCTTTGGGAAAAGAGGATTTGGTAAATCAAGATGTGGCAGAATGTCTTTACACAGGAATTATGACTGATACTGGAGGTTTCCGTTTTCGTTCTACTTCTGCAGATACACATAGAATTGTAGCGAATTTAATAGAGAAAGGCGCCGATCCTTCTATGATTACGTCTAATACTTGGGATACTAATACCGTTTCTAGATTACATCTTTTGTCGTTGATTTTAGGAAGAATAGAATTGGTAAAAGATGGAAAAGTGGCGATTCTGTATTTAAAACGTGATGAATTAAAAGAATTTGGTTTCGAAAAAGGAGATACAGAAGGTTTCGTAAACTACGGATTGAGTATTGCAGGAACTAAAATGTCTGCTTTTTTCATGGAAGATTTATATGAAGATTTTATCAAAATTTCTTTCCGAAGCAAAGATGATGTAGATACCAATGCATTTGCGAGAGCACATTTCCACGGTGGTGGACATATCAATGCTTCTGGAGGTAAATATTTTAAAAATATCCACGAAACGATTGAAGATTTTAAAGAAAAAATTGAAGGGGAGGAGTTTTAAGAATTAATTGTAAACTAAAAACTCTAAAAATTCAAAATATCTTTTATCGTTTTTTAAATCATTCCAAACCTTGTTTATTGAGATAGTTTCGATTCCTTGAAATAAAAAATCTTTATCTTTACAGAACAAAATTTTAATATCAGAAACAAAATCTTTTAATTTTTTTGATTTTTCTAAAAGCAAATTTTTATCATTGGAATTAGTAATTTGACAAGCAATATTTTTACCGTTAGATGTTTGTCCAAAAACATCTACGTCAGCATAATTTCCGCCAGTTTTTAAAAATTGAAATTGAATTTTATAATCTTTGGGAGCGAGATTAGAACGCAACCATTCTAAGCATATTAATTCAACAAGGTTTGTAGAGATGTTTTTTAATGAAATTTCTGGTTTTTCGTATTTTTCCTCTGAAAAAAGCCAATGTATTAATTCTTTTCGCTGTTTTACTGGACTTAACGTAACTTGATGCGGAATGATGCTATTTAATATTGGGTATTCTAAATTTTCAAACTCTTTAACATCTTCTAATTTGTAAATTTTATATTCATTTTCTTTTCCTCTTTGTATAGATTTTGTGTTTTTGCTAATTTTTGCAATTTTAGTTTTCTTCTCGCCTAAATATTTTGCAATTACTAAAATATCAGAAGTTTGTAAAACTTCCTCCATTTTTTTCCATCGCTGGATAAATTGAATGTTTTTTGGCGTCTTTGTAACATTATTACTTTGGTACAAATAATTCCAATATTCTTTTTCATTATCTTGGTTTACCAATATTGCAATTTCATTATTTTTATAAAAATCTTTTATTTTCTCTTTATTGTCATGTAAGTTGATTCTGATAATATAGATAGGAAGATATTTACAATTAGAAGAATTCATAAGTGGTGTTTTCAAATGCATAATGAAATTTATATTTTAGTTTTTCAAATTCAATCTCTAAATTGTCATCATTAATATTGATGAAATTACCAGAAAAATCGTTTCCTTCTAATAATGAAATATAATTGTTGATTGTTTGTAAAAACTCAATTCTTTTGTAATAATTAGTGGTTTTCTTACGGTAAGCAAAATACTCATCCAATAGTTTTGATAAAAGACCTTCTGAATATATTCTATAAAGAAGGGAAATGTTGTTTTTAACACTTTTTAATTCTACATCAATAAACAAATTATTTTCAGGAAGACCATTTAGAATTTCTTCAATTGTAATTTTCTTTTTCATAATTTTTTGTCAAAGTTAAAGTAGTTAAGCGCCAAAGTAAGTCTTGTTAATTCTTTTTTTAACAAATCCTCGGTAATTGTTCCCCAATCAAAGGGTTTACTACGCGTTTTCCTCCAAAAGCACTTTCCATAATGACTTTTCCGGCGTGTTCTTCCGTGATGTGACCGATTTTAGAAGCGTGATGATTTACTCTTTGCAAAGTTTCTAAAACTTCGTCTGAAATTTCATTGTCACAAACGCATAAGAAAGTTCCTTCGTTGGCTACATACATTGGGTCTAAACCTAGCAATTCGCAAGCGCTTTTTACTTGTCTTTGCAATAGAATTTTTTCTTCAAAAAGATGAATTCCAAGGTTACTTTCCGAGGTAATTTCATTTAGAACAGAAGCTAAACCGCCTCTCGTTGCATCTCGTATGAAATGAATTTTTTCACCAAAATTCTCGATGAGTTTTTTAATTTCAAAATTGAGATTTTTAGTGTCGCTCAAAATTTCAGAATCAAATTTTAAACCTTCTCTTTCGCTCATAATCGCCATTCCGTGAGAAGCGATGTCTCTATTGATGATGATGGATTGGTTCGGTTTTATATATTCGATTCCGATTTTTGCATTATCGTAAATTACACCAATTCCGGAGGTGTTGATGTAGATTTTATCACCTTTTCCGCGTTCTACTACTTTAGTGTCACCTGTTACAATTTGTACACCTGCTTTTTCGGTGGCTAGTTTTATAGAATGAATGATTTTTTCAAAATCTTCCATTGCAAAACCTTCTTCAATGATAAACGAAAGCGATAAATATTTGGGTTCTGCACCGCACATCGAAATATCATTTACCGTCCCAAAAACTGCCAACTCACCAATATTTCCGCCTTTGAAAAATATAGGAGAAACCACGAAACTGTCGCTAGAAAATGCTAACCTTCCAGACATTTCTAGAAAAGCACCATCATGTTTTTTGTTTAATATTTCGTTTCCTAAATTTTTAAAAATAAGATTATTGAGAAGTTCGGTCATTTTTTCACCGCCACTTCCGTGTTGAAGGTTAATGCTTTCTGGCATGATGCTTAATTTTTAAATTTTAATTAAGATAATGCTGCTTTTTTTCTTACATCTCTGTTCCAAATCCAGTCTCCCAAAGTGATGGCAGCGTTTATCATATAGAAAATATATTTGGCAATATTTGCAATATTCAGTTGTAAAAATGCTTTAATCAGTTGCACAACGTTATAAATGGTCCAACTTAAAAATGTGGTTTCGTATTTAAGCGCCGAACTGAAATTGGCTCCTAAAGAAAGTCCGAAAGTGATAGAAACGATGTTGAAAAACAATAAATCGTCTCTTCCTCCGAAGATTTCTGTTCCTATGTAAACCAATAAGTATCCTAAAACTAAACCTACGCTATTGATGAGGTAATAGTTGAAGTCTATTTTTCTAATTTTTTCACCTTTTTTCCATTTAATCACAGCGAAATAAGTGATAATAAAGGTTAAAGGATAGGTAATTGCTGCGGAATGATTTCCTAAAAAATAATCAATGGCTCCCGAATTTATAGTGGTAAAAACGCCTATAATATTGCCCACATTATTTTGTTTGCCTACAAATCTGGTAGAAAGTAAAGAAAAAACGGCTCCAATTGTGGAGAAAATTCCTAGAGGAAAAGCGCCTTGTTTTATGAGTGCGATTTGCTCTGAAAAAGGAACGTCGAACTTTACATTTCCTTGAAAATAATAAGTGAGATGATATTGATTATAGATGCTGATAACGAGGACTAATGTTGCTCCAAATAGGTCTAAATATTTAGATTGCACAAAGGAACGAACTGCTTTTTTTAGTTGAATCATTTTTAAGTTTTATCACAAAATTCTTATAAAGTTTTAACAAAAATAAGAAAATCGTGATGATTACCTAGTTTTCGGGCTCTAATTCTAAATCTTCTCCCATTAATTTCAGGGCATCCATCGTTTTTTTGGCTTCATCTTCGTCTATAATTCCTATTGCGGCACCTACGTGAACCAAAACATAATCGCCAACTTTGGCTTCTGGAACCAAAGCAAGATTTACCTCCTTTCTGATGCCTTCAAAATCTACACTTCCTATTCTAAAGACTTCGTCTAGCTGAGAAGTAATGTTTTCTAATTTTCCTGGAATGGCTAAACACATAATTTTCTTTGTTAAGTTGATGATTTGTAAAGTTGTAAAACTGTAAAAAATAATTCTTTCGAGATTTTACGATTTTACAATTTTGCTTCTTAAAAACTCATACCAAGCTTCCATTCCTTCTCCTGAAGTAGCTGAAACTTCAAAAAATTGGATGTTTGGATTTACTTTTTTTGTGTTTTCTTTCAGTTTTTCTACATCAAATTTTAAGTATGGCAACAAATCAATTTTATTGATAATACAAATATTAGAACTGTAAAACATATCTGGATATTTCAACGGTTTATCTTCGCCTTCTGTGGTAGAAATAATGACTACTCTTTGGTTTTCGCCTAAATCAAACATAGCAGGACAAACTAAGTTTCCTACATTTTCTATCATGAGTATAGAATTTTGCTTCGGTTTTAGTTCTTTTAGAGATTTGGCAATCATTTCTGAATCTAAATGGCATCCTTTTCCAGTGTTGATTTGAAGAACAGGAACGTTTAACGCGTGTATTCTGGCTGCGTCATTGGTGGTTTGTTGGTCGCCTTCAATTACAGAAAATTCTATTTCACTTTTTAAGTCAGCGATGGTTTTTTCTAAAAGCGAAGTTTTCCCAGAGCCAGGCGAAGAAACTAAATTCATTGCGAAAATATTTAAAGCTTCAAAAAATCCACGGTTTCTTTCTGCGCCCAATTGATTTTGATGAAGAATATCTTTTTCTAGTTCTACAATATTTACATCATGATGATGGTGGTGGCCATGATTGTGGTCGTGATGATGTTCGTGGTCATGATTATGTTCATGATGGTGTTCATGACTGTGAGAGTGATCTCCATGATGGTGTTCGTGGGAATGAGTATGACCATCGTGATGATGGTGTGTATGATGGTTTTCTCCCATTTTTGTTAAAGTAATTCCGTTTTCGTTAGAACTACATCCGCAAGTTGAGCACATATGTTTAAATTTTAGCTGATAATTAATTTTTTTATTTTCATTTCTTGTCCTGTAATAATTTCCTTAAAAGGACTTCCGCAACGTTCACAGGAATCATAAATTTTAGAAATCTCGAATTCATGATTGCACTCTGCGCATCTGGCAAAACCATCTGGTTCTGTAATGTGAACTTTAGCATTTTCTAAAACACTATCCTTCATGCATTGTTCCCATGCAAATTCTAAAGAAGGAATTTCAATACCAGAAATTTTGCCAATTTCTAGGTAAATTTCTTCTACTTTTTTGCCTTTAATTTTCTCAACTTCTTGAGTGGCAGTTTTTAAAATAGAGGTTGCAATAGAAAGTTCGTGCATTTTTTTGTTAAATGATATGTAACAAATCTACACTTTTCTGATTAATTTTTTAAATGATTTTTGTGTTTTTAATAGGACTTTTATATGATTTTAATCAGTAACAAAAGTAACATATGTTTAATAAAGTCACTGTTTATGGGGTGTTTTGTTTAAAATAAATTTAAAATAATTATAAATAACGTAATGCTTTTCGTTTGTGTTTCAAAAATTTTCTAATTTTAGAAGGATTAATAAAAAATAATATGGGGACTAAAACTTCAACCAATGAAACTTACCTTCAGAGTATTGAGAGACAAGGATATTCTAGAAGAGATTTCATGAAATTTGTTGCCTTCATTGGCGCATACATGGGTATCGAAAGTTCAGCTCTTGGTCAGGTAGCCAAAGCGTTAGCTACTACACCAAGATTACCTGTAATATGGGAACATTTCCAAGAATGTACCTGTTGCAGTGAGTCTTTTATCCGTTCAGACCATCCTATCGTAGCGGATATAATTCTAGATAAGATTTCATTAGATTACACATTAACATTGATGGCAGCAAGTGGTCATCAGGCGGAAGCTGCGAAAAAATCTACCATGGAGAAATATAAAGGAAAATATATTCTTTGTGTAGAAGGTTCTGTTCCTCTAGGAGATGATGGTAATTATTGTGTAATTGCAGGAAGAACAGCTATAGATATTCTAAAAGAGTCTGCTAAAGACGCTGCTGCTATCATAGCATGGGGAAGCTGTGCAACTACAGGTTGTGTACAAGCAGCAAAACCTAATCCTACTGGTGCGGTTCCTATTAATAAAATTATTACAGATAAACCAATTATCAATGTTCCAGGTTGTCCTCCAATTGGTGAGGTAATGGCGGGAGTGATAGTACATTATGTAGCATTTGGTAAATTACCAGAATTAGATGCTGCAGGAAGACCAAAAGCTTTCTATTCTAAACGTGTTCACGATAGCTGCTACAGAAGACCTTATTTTGATGCAGGTCTTTTCGTAGAAAGTTTCGATGACGAAAATGCTAAAAAAGGATATTGTCTATATAAAGTAGGCTGTAAAGGACCATCTACTTATAATACCTGTGGTAATATGAAATGGAATGGTGGTATTTCTTACCCAATTCAGTCTGGTCACGGATGTCTAGGTTGTAGTGCAGATAAATTCTGGGATGCAGCAGATAGTTTCTATTCTAGAGACATTTCTGCAATAGGCGGTTTCGCAGAGAGCAATGCTGATACTGTTGGTAAAGTTGCTCTTGGTGGTGTAGTTGCCGGAGCTGCAATACATGCCGTAGCTTCTAATATTTCTAAGAGAAAAGATTTAGAAAGAAGAATAAAAGAAGCAGAAGAAAGTGAAAAAAAATTAGCTAAAGACAAGATTTAAAAATTTAAAAAATGGCAAATAGAATAGTAGTAGATCCTATTACAAGGATTGAAGGTCATTTAAGAGCAGAGGTAGAAATCACAGACGGAACCATCAGAGACGCATTCCTTTCATCAGGGATGGTACGTGGTTTAGAAAATATTGTAAAAGGCAGAAACCCAAAAGATGTTTGGGCTTTTGTACAAAGAACTTGTGGAGTATGTACTACTACCCACGCTATTGCTTCTATTAGAGCAGTAGAAAACGCATTAGGAATTAATGTACCACCTAATGCAGAAATGGTAAGAAATATAATGCTGGGTTCATTATATATACATGACCACATTGTACACTTCTATCACCTTCATGCATTTGATTGGGTAGATGTAGTCAATGGTTTAAGTGCAGACCCTGTAAAAACATCAGAATTAGCACAATCCATCTCTAATTGGCCAAAATCTTCACCAGGATATTTTGCTGATTTACAAAAACGTTTGAAAAAATTTGTAGACAGCGGACAATTAGGAATCTTTGCAAACGGATATTGGGGACACCCAGCTATGAAACTTCCACCAGAAGCGAATTTAATGGCAACAGCTCACTACCTTGAAGCTTTAGAATGGCAAAAAGAAATCGTGAAAATTCATGCTATTTTTGGTGGTAAAAACCCACACCCTAATTTCTTAGTAGGAGGTATGGCTTGCGCAATTAATGTAGATGATGCAAGTGGAATTAATGCAGAAAGATTGGCACTGGTTCAGAAATTATTAATCCAAGGAAAAGAATTCGTAGAACAAGTTTATCTGCCAGATTTATTAACGATTGCTAGTTTCTACAAAGATTGGGGTGCAATTGGTGGTTTCCATAACTTTATGGCATTCGGAGATTTCCCAATGGCGGGCTATGGTAACAAAGATATGAGTACCTACAAATTCCCATCAGGGGTAATTCTTAATAAAGATTTATCTAAAGTACATGATGTAGATTTAGAAAATCTGAAAACAGTAGAAGAACACGTGAATAATTCTTGGTATGATTATACAGGTGATCCAAACGCTGGAAAACAACCGTGGAGTGGAGAGACGAATATCAATTATACAGGTCCGAAACCTCCATATGAATTCTTAGATGTAGAAAATAAATATAGCTTTATAAAAACTCCTCGTTGGAAAGGTCAAGCGATGGAAGTAGGCCCATTAGCGAGAATGTTAGTTGGTTATGCTTCAGGAAGAGAAGATTTCAAAGAAGTAGTAGATTCTGCATTAACGAAATTAGATGTTCCTGCAGAAGCATTATTCTCTACTTTAGGCAGAACTGCAGCTAGAGGTTTAGAAACTCAACTAGTTGCTCAATGGAATTTAGAATTCTATGATAAATTAATTGAAAATATCAAAGGAGGAGATGAAAGAATGGCAAATATGGAGAAATGGGAAGTTTCTACATGGCCTGCTGAAGCAAAAGGTGTAGGTAGAGTAGAGGCTCCAAGAGGTGGATTAAGCCACTGGATTGTAATAAAAGACGGTAAAACAGAAAATTACCAACAAATTGTACCTTCTACTTGGAATGCTTCACCACGTGATCCAAAAGGACAGCGTTCTCCTTACGAAAGTACATTGATTAATACTCCAGTTGCAGACACAGAACTTCCATTAGAAATCATTAGAACGATTCACTCTTTTGACCCTTGTATTGCTTGTGCAGTGCATTTGTATGACGAAAAAGGAAATATCATCAAAGAAATTAATGACGTTTCTGTTTGTACCGTTTAATCTAAAAATATTTTAAAATGGAAAACACAACTCAAATTCAAGAAGGCGTTCCTATTAAAACGGTCACCTTCAGACGAGCGTACATTTGGCAATTGCCCGTTCGTTTTTTCCATTGGATTAATGGTTTTGCAATTACTTTTCTCATTATTACAGGGTTTTTAATCGCAAATCCTCCTGCAATTATGACCGCAAAAGAAGCGTCAGGACAATTCTGGATGGGACTAATCAGACAGGTACATTTCATAAGTGCTTATGCAATGGTTGCTGTAATGTTTATGAGAGTTTATTGGGCTTTTGTAGGAAACAGATTTGCCAATTGGAGACAATTTGTTCCTTTTGATAAAAAAGGAAGAGAAAAAATGTGGCACGTTATCAAGTACGATATATTTTTATTCAACGAAAAAGAATATAAATTCACCAATATTCCTATTGGTCATAATGCAGTTGCTGCAGCATCTTATTTGGTAATGTTCATTCTAGCAGTAGTAATGGTGTTTACCGGATTTGCATTGTATGCGCCTACATCTACATGGTTTTTCCCTAAGTTTTTTGCTTGGGCTACCTCGTTGATTACTACAGATGAATTTTTAATCAGAAGAATTCACCATATTGTAATGTGGGCATTTATATTGTTCATTGCAGTACATTTTTACCTAGTCTTATTCCACGATTGGTTAGAAGGTCGTGGTGAATCTTCGGCGATGGTAAGTGGTTATAAATTCTGTCGTACCGAAAGATTCGAGGATTATAAAGAAGAGGAGAAACATTAATATTAAACTAAACCGAATTCCCTGAAATAATGATCATTTTCGGGGAATTTTTTGCCTCAAAAATTTAAAATTTTGAAAAATAATACAGAAACTTTCCAATATACCGTAGACGAATTTCATTCTGACGGAAATGACATTCTCATTTTGGGAATCGGGAATTATTTGATGGGAGACGAAGGAATTGGTGTTCAATTTGTTAAAAATTTAGACACTTCTAGATTTCCAGAAGGTATCAGTTTTTTAGATGGAGGAACTGGCGGTTTTTCACTTGTTCCCTACATCGAAAGTCATGAGCATGTGATTATTGTAGATGCTACGATGGACGGAAAAGAAGAAGGAACGATTACCCTTCTTACCCCTAAATTTTCAGATGATTTCCCCGTTTCGTTGAGCGGTCATAATTTTGGATTAAAAGACATGGTAGATATTCTTACTTTTATGGATAAAATGCCTAATATTTATCTTTTCACGGTTACCATTTCTAAAATGGAGCCCATGTATTTAGAGCTTTCACCAAAAGTAGCCGCGGCTATTCCAAAAGTAACCGAAATGGCTCTAGAATTAGTTCAAAAAATTAGAAAAAATTAAACGCTCATAGATTTCATAGAAATGATCAAGTCAATTTTAAATTTTTATTAAAATAATTTCATCTGTGAAAATCCGTGAAATCTGTGCGAACAAAATGAAAACTACCGAAATACATATATCAGGACGAGTTCAAGGAGTGGGTTTTCGTCCTTTTATTTTCAATTTGGCCGAAAAATTCGGGCTAAAAGGCTACGTTTCTAATGATGAGTTGGGCGTAATTATTGTTTGCCAAGGTGAAAATTCTGAGCAATTTTTTAATGAAATTCATCATCGTAAACCAAAATCTTCCGAAATCATTTTTTCTGAAATCAAAGAAATTGAAACAGCAGAAATTTTTGATAATTTCTATATCAAGCCTACCGAAAAAAACATTGTGGTAGATATTCCGTTAACGCCTGATTTTGCAACTTGCGAATCTTGTGAAACTGAACTTTTTGATGAACATAACCCACGTTATTTTTATCCTTTTACCACTTGTACACAATGCGGACCGAGATATTCCATCACCAAAAAATTTCCTTTCGAAAGAGAAAACACAGCGATTGAAGTTTTCAAAATGTGCCCGAATTGTTTAGCAGAATACCAAAATTCAGATGATGTAAGGTTTCATTCTCAAACCAATTCTTGTCCGAATTGTGGTATTCAAATTTGGTTAAAAGACAACCAAGGAAACGAATTCAAAGGTTCAAATAAAGAAATTTTCGAAAAATTAGCCGAAGAATTATCTCAAGGAAAAATCGTAGCACTCAAAAACACAGCAGGTTATCTATTAATGTGCGATGCCACCAATTCAGAAGCCGTTTCAGAGTTGAGAAAAAGAAAACGCAGACCAACAAAACCTTTCGCCGTTTTATTTTCTGGAATCTCAACAATGCAGGAATATTTAGAGGTGTCAGAACTGCAAATTCAGCACTTCAAATCTTCTGAAAGTCCTATAATTGTTACTAAAATTAAGGAGGTAAAAGATTTGGCAATTGAAGAGATTTCACCGAATATGAATTCTGTTGGCGCGATGTTTCCCTATTCTGGCACGTTGAAATTGATTTCGAAAACTTTCGGAAAACCGCTCATCGCAACCAGTGGAAATTTTCATGGTTCGCCAATTTGCTCTACAACAGAAGAAGCTGAGCAAATTTTAGGTAAAATTGCAGATTATTTTTTACACAACACATTAGAAATTCAGCATCCTCAAGACGATTCTGTGATTAAATTTTCTCCAAAACATCACCAGAAAATTGTTTTTCGTCGTTCCAGAGGTTTTGCCCCAAATTATTTCTTTGCCGAAGAACTTTCGGAACTCAATAAAGAAAAAATCAAGATTCTGTGTTTAGGCGGAGATCTTAAAAATACTTTCGCCGTTGTTCCAAATAATCACGTTTACATTTCAGAATATATCGGCGATTTAGCCAATTTTGAAACCTACGAAAGATTTGAAAATACTGTAAAATCGTATCAAAAAATATTTAATTTTGAACCCAATTTAATTCTTTCCGATTTACATCCTAAATACGAAAACCAAAATATAATTTCAAAATTTTCAAAAAAAACTGCTCAATCTGCTCAATCAGCGAGAGTAGAAGAAATCCAACATCACAAAGCACATTTCGCTTCCATTTTAGGAGAAAAAAAACTCTGGAAAAGAGATAAAGTTTTGGGCATTATTTGGGACGGAATTGGCTTCGGGACTTCTACAGAAATTTGGGGCGGAGAATTTTTCCTTTTTGAAAATTTAGAAAAAATTAAAGAAAAGCAGAGCCACGAAGTGGCGAAAATCAATAGCATTGGGCAAAGCCCAATGAAAAATAACACGGAGAATTGCGAAGCTCTGAAAGAGCGAAATCCAAAAATAAAACGAATTGCCCAATTAGAAAATTTCGCTTGGATTTTAGGCGATAAAATGTCGAAATCTCCCAAAATTTCAGCACTTTCTATTTCGGAAAATAATGAAGATTTGAAATTTGCTTTTGATGAAAACGAATGGAAAATTTACACCAACTTAATTGAAAAATCAGAGATTAAAACTTCATCTATGGGAAGGTTTTTTGATGCGGTTGCTTTTGTTTTAGGTTATGAAAAACCTTTGTTTTTTGAAGGAGAACCTGCTATGTGGTTGGAGAAAATTTCGCAGGAAAAGTTTCCCACAGATTTCACAGATTTTCACAGATTGAAAGATTATTTGAAAAATGATGAATTTGAAAATATCCCTACAAAAAAACTGTTTTCTAAAATTCTGGAAGAAAAAAAATCAGGAAAAAGGACTGGAGAAATCGGTCTGAATTTTCATTATACTTTAATTAAAGCGATTGAAAAAATAGCACAGCGTTTTGCGGTGAAAGAACTCGCTTTTTCTGGTGGAGTTTGGCAAAATGCTTTGTTGGTAGATTTGGCAATAGAATTTTTGGGTGAAAAATTTGAGCTTCATTTCCATGAAAAACTTTCACCAAATGACGAGAACATCAGTTTTGGACAATTGAATTATTACTTAAACTTAAAATAAAAATCTAAAATTTAAAATTTCATAAATGGACATTTACGATTTATTAGGAAAAATAGACCACACCGAAGATCAAGACAAAGTTTCTTATTCTGCAGGTGTTGTTTTGGCGATGAGCTTGAAAGATATGGGCTTTGAAGATATTAAATACGATGATTTTACGGAAGGAATGAAAACTGTTTTCAATAATGAAATGGGAAAAATTTCGCCAAAAAAATCTATTGATATTTTCAACAATTATGTGCTCTTGCTTCGTGGTGAAATGTTGCAAAAAAATGCTGAAGAAGGACAAGAATTTCTTGAAAAAAACAGAGAAAATCCTAAAATTACAGAATTAGAAAGTGGTTTACAATACGAGATTTTAGTAGAAGGAAACGGAGAAATTCCAAAAATAACCGATGAGGTAGAAGTAGAATATGAAGGTTATTTGCTTGATAAGCAGGTTTTTGATTCTACAAAAGATATTGGCGCGCAAGTTTTCAGAATTTCTGAAATGATAGAAGGATGGAAAGAAGTACTCACCAAAATGCAGGAAGGTTCTCGCTGGAAAGTGTATATTCCGCCACATTTAGCTTATGGCGAAAACGGAGCGCCACCAATGATTCAACCGAATGCTACTTTGGTTTTCATTATTGAACTGAATAAAATCATCTAATTTCATTTGGAAGGTTTCTTCTAAAAAGAGTATTTTAGTGGCACAAAAAGATAAAAAAGTAACACGATGGCGCAAGTAAGATTTGGAGTGAGTTTAGACGAAGAAGTTTTGAAAGAATTAGACCAATTCGTTCTAGACAATCATTTGCCAAACCGTTCACAAGCGATTCGACACTTGGTAGAAAACCGAATTGTAGAAAAGAAATGGAAAGAAAATGATGTGGTTTCTGGTGCTATTGTGTTGCTTTTTGATCATCATAAAGGTGATGTAGGTGTAAAGATGAATGACATTCAGCATGAATTTTACAAAGAAATTCTTTCAGCACAACATTTTCATCTAGATCATGATAATTGCTTAGAAATTATTGCAGTAAAAGGGAATGCAAATCGTTTAACCGATTTAGCCAATAAATTAATTGGTTTAAAAGGGATTATTCATGGGAAATTGGTAACCAGTAAAATGATATAAACTAACCCTTTCAGAGTTTCAAACTTTGAAAGGGTTTTTAATTTGCAAAAAGTAACACGAAAATATAAAAAAGTAACACGATATGAGGTTGAAAATCTTTATTTTTTCATTAATTTTAATTTCAATTAATGATTTTTTTGCACAAAATTTAAAAGGAATTTATGTTTTAAATGAAATCACAAAAAAACCAATTTCATCAGTATTAATAAGTGATTTTAATGATGGTTTTCAAGAATTTTCTGACGAAAATGGTTTTGTGAGTCTTCAAAATTTCAATTCGGAAAATCAAAAAATTTATGTTTCAGGAATTGGCTACGAAAAAGAAGAATTTAACTTAAACTCCATCAAAAAAGAAAAAGATTTTGGTTACATTTTTCTCAACCCAAAAGTGGTAAGTATTGCGGAAGTTCAATTGAAAAATTCAGCAAAAAATAATATTTTTCAAACCATTTCAGACTTAGATATTCATCTTCGTCCGATTAATAATTCGCAAGAAATTTTGCGTTCTGTTCCAGGGCTTTTCATCGGTCAACACGCTGGAGGCGGAAAAGCGGAGCAGCTTTTTATTCGCGGTTTTGATGTAGATCACGGAACGGATGTAAGCCTTTCTGTAGACGGAATTCCCGTGAATATGGTTTCTCACGCTCACGGACAAGGTTATGCAGATTTGCATTTCGTGATTCCTGAATTTATTGATAAAGTAAATTTTGATAAAGGTCCTTATTTTGCAGAAAAAGGCAACTTTACCACTGCAGGTTTTGTAGATTTTAAAACCAAGGATTTTTTAGAAAATAACTTTGCGAAATTAGAATTGGGGCAGTTCAAAACGTACCGTGGTGTTTTGGGTTTAAATCTTTTGAAAAACAATAAAGAAATAAAAGACCAAAGCTTATTTTTAGCTACAGAAGCCTATTTTACAGATGGATATTTTGAGAGTCCTCAAGACTTTAACCGTTTTAATGGAATGCTGAAATATCACGGAAAATTGAATGATAACAATTTTTTAACAGTTTATTTCTCTGGGCTTTCCAGTAAATGGAACGCTTCGGGTCAAATACCTGATAGAGCGATAGAAGATGGAACAATTGGTTGGTTTGGTGCAATTGATGACAATGAAGGAGGCAAAACTTCTCGATATAATTTTAATGCAAATCTAAAATCTTACTTGAAAAATGGAGGGAAATTCACCAATCAAATTTTCTATTCTAAATATCTATTTGAGTTGTATTCTAATTTTACATTTTTCTTAAATGACCCAATTAACGGGGACCAAATTCGCCAAAAAGAAGATAGAAATCTGTATGGTTTTAATTCTACTTATGAAAAATCTACCCAGTTATTTGGCTTAAAGTCAGAGACTATTGCAGGAATTCAATTGCGCTATGATGATGTGAATGACTTAGAACTTTCTAGAACCAAAGATAGAAATATTACAACAGAACAATTGAAATTTGGTGATGTAGATGAAGTAGATTGGGGTGCTTTTTGGAGTCAAAAAATCGCTTTAAATCAAAATTTTGATATTACGCCTTCCATCAGATTTGATTATTTTGATAATCAGTATAATGACAAACTTCTTCAGCAAAAACTAAAATCAAATTCCAATATTTTCAGTCCAAAATTAAGAATGAATTATCGTTTCAATGAAAATGTGCAATTGTATTCTTATTTTGGAAAAGGTTTCCACAGCAATGACACCAGAGTTGCAGTTGTAGAAAACGGTAAAAAAGTTTTGCCTCCTGCTTTAGGAGCAGATTTTGGTGGAGTTTTTAAAATTGGCAAAAAACTCATTCTTCAATCGGCGGTTTGGTATCTTTGGTTAGACCAAGAGTTTGTTTATGTAGGAGATGAAGCGGTAGTAGAAGAAGGCGGAAAAACCGAAAGAATGGGAATTGACATCACTGCTCGCTACGAAATTTACCAAAATTGGTTTGCAGATTTTAATTTAAGTATAGCGAAACCGAGAAGTTTAAATGTTCCTGCTGATGAAAATTTAATTCCTCTAGCTCCGAAATTAGTAAGTACAGGCGGAATTACCTACAGAAAAGAAATGGGTTTCAACGGAAGTTTGCGTTACCGATTAATGGGAGATAGACCAGCAAACGAAGACAATTCTGTGGTAGCAAAAGGATACTTTGTTTGGGATGGAACGGTGAATTATACCACTAAAAAATGGGAATTAGGAGTTGCTGTTCAGAACATTTTTAATGTAAAATGGAAGGAAACCCAATTTGATACAGAAAGTAGATTATATAATGAAAGTCAACCTATTTCAGAGATTCATTTTACGCCAGGAACTCCGTTTTTTGGTAAATTAAGTTACACTTATTTCTTTTAGAAATGAGTATATTTGGTTTTGTAAAATCTAAAAACTGATGACACAGAAAAACGCTTTACAAATTTTTGAATCCAAAAAAGTTCGTACCATTTGGGACGACGAGCAAGAGAAATGGTATTTTTCCATTGTGGATGTAATTGAAGTTTTAACAAATAATGACCGCCCAAGAAAGTATTGGAGTGATTTAAAATCAAAACTTAAAAAAGAAGGAAGTGAACTGTCCGAAAAAATCGGACAGTTGAAAATGATTGCAACAGATGGAAAAATGAGAATAACAGATGTTGCAGATACAGAACAACTTTTCCGTTTAATTCAGTCTATTCCTTCGCCGAAAGCTGAACCTTTTAAACTTTGGTTGGCCAAAATTGCCAATGAAAGATTAGATGAAATGCAAAATCCTGAACTTACGGTAGAACGTGCCATGAAAGAATATTTACAATTAGGATATTCTGAAAATTGGATTAATCAAAGATTAAAAAGTATTGAAATTCGTAAAGAATTAACAGATGAATGGAAGAAGCGAGGAATGAAAGAAGGACTTCAATTTGCTGTTTTAACGGATATTATTACCAAAACTTGGTCAGGAAAATCAACCAAAGAATATAAAAAGTTGAAAGATTTAAAAAAGGAAAATCTTCGTGATCATATGACGAATACAGAATTGATTTTGAATATGTTAGCGGAAGCGTCCACGAAAGATATTTCTCAGTCATTTAATCCACAAAATTTTGAAGAAAATGTAGAGGTTGCCAAAAAAGGTGGGGATGTTGCAAAAGTTGCAAGAGAAAAATTAGAAGAATCTACAGGCAAAAAAGTAGTAACTTCTCAAAATGCAAAAGCTCTTTTAAATAAGAATAAACCACCAAAAAATCTTGAATCTTAAATCTTGACTTAAAATGAAATTTCTCACAGAATACCGCAATCCAGAACTCGTAAAGTTTTATTTAAACGAAATCGAAAAAATCGTCACAAAACCTTGGAATATCATGGAAATTTGTGGCGGACAAACCCATTCTTTAGTAAAAAATGGTTTGCTAGAACTGCTTCCAGACAAAGTGAGAATGATTCATGGTCCTGGTTGCCCAGTTTGTGTTACCCCGATTTCGTTGATTGATAAAGCCGTTGCTTTGATGGAAAAAGGCGCAGTTTTATGCTCTTTTGGAGATATGGTAAGAGTTCCAGGTAGTAAAAAATCCTTGCTTCAAGCCAAAGCTGATGGTGGAGATTTGCGAATTTTGTATTCTCCGTTAGAAGCGGTGCAAATTGCAGAAAAAAATCCTGAAAAAGAAGTAGTTTTCTTTGCCGTAGGTTTTGAAACTACAGCTCCAAGTAATGCTTTAAGCGTGGTTCATGCACAAAAATTAGGTCTTAAAAATTTCTCACTTTTGGTTTCTCATGTTTTGGTTCCGCCTGCAATGGAAGCCATTTTAGATGATGAATTTTGTAATATTGATGCGTTTTTAGGAGCTGGTCATGTTTGTACCATTATGGGAACTTCAGAATATTTTCCTCTGGCAGAAAAATATAAAATCCCGATTGTGATTTCTGGTTTTGAACCTGCAGATTTGCTTCAAGCGATTTATCACGCTGTTTTGCAACTCGAAAAAGGCGAACATAAAGTAGAAAATTGCTACGAACGTTTGGTAAAAGACGAAGGAAATATTCCTGCTCAAAAAGTGGTCAACGAAATTTTTGAAATTGGAACTCAAGAATGGCGCGGAATTGGCGAAATCCCAAATTCTGGTTTAGTCATGAAAGAAAAGTACAAAGATTTTGATGCTTCTAAAAAATTTGACATTGAAAATTTAGAGAAAAAAGAAGAAAATCTTTGTATTGCTGGTGAAATCCTGAAAGGCATTAAAAAACCAGTTGAATGTCCACATTTTGCGAAACTTTGCAATCCTGGGAATCCTTTAGGAGCGCCAATGGTTTCTTCGGAGGGAGCTTGTGCAGCGTATTATCACTACAGTTAATAGAAGCGAGATTCAAGAAGTGAGATTTCAGATTTTTCTTTAAAAAATTACATCTCATTTAATGATTATCTCATATCTAAAGTCTCATATCTCAAATCTTAAAAAAATGTTTAAAATATTTCTTACCATCTATTCAGGTTTAGAACACGCTTTTGAAGCCGACCATTTATTGGCGGTAAACACACTCGTTTCTCACCGCGAAAATCTGAAACAATCCATGAAAGATGGAATTTATTGGGGAATTGGTCATACCGCAACTATTTTTTTTATTGGGATTTTAATGATTGGGTTTAAGTTCAATATTGGGGAGGAAGTTTTTAAAAATTTTGAAGCTGGAGTTGGTGTCATGCTTATTATTTTGGGACTTTACAGAGTTTTTAAACTCTATTTTCCGAAAGAACATACCCATACTCATAACACTTCTAGAGCAGCTTTCGGTGTGGGATTAATTCACGGTTTGGCTGGGAGTGGAGCATTGGTTGTTTTGGTGATTTCTCAGATGAAAACACCTTTAGAAGGATTGATATACATTCTTATTTTCGGGTTAGGCTCTATTTTCGGGATGTTTTTAGCAGCCTACTTGTTCAGTATTCCTTACACTAAAAGTCTCTTGAAATCTAAAAAATTGCAAGCCAGTTTGGTGATTATTTCCTCTATACTTTGTATCGTTTATGGCGGAAAAGTGGTGGTTGAAAATTTAGGGTTGCTTTAATATTTAGAGTAAAAAATGTTTCGGCAGATTATGCAACAATTCTGTGTTGATAATTTCCGCACAAATCGTTGGTTTTTCCCAATGTCCGTTGTGCCCGCAATCTAAAACATACGTTTTGATGTTGGTCTTTTCTGGAATAATTTTGAGAAGATTTTCGGTTTTTACAGCATTGTCATATTTCCCAGCAATGATGAGGATTTTTGCATCTAAATTTTCTAAAATTTCAGTTCGGTCTGGTCTTTCTGCCATTCCTAATTGAGCGGCTTTTACGCCTTCTTTATTGGTAGCTTTCGCAATGTTTTTTGCCAATTCTATCTTGCCTTCTAAAATATCTTTTTCATTATTGCTAAAAAGATTGGGGATAGAAGTTTTGACGAAAGTTTCAAAATTTTCATCAATTACTGCAATACTTCTTTTACGGATTGCTTTTTTCTCTTCATCATCTGCAAGTGTAGTAGAGAAAAATAAAGTCATGCTTTCCAAAATTTCAGGAAATTTTTCAGCAAAAGCCAGAGAAACATAACCTCCCAAAGAATGTCCCAGCAAATTGATTTTCTCTAATTTTAGAGCATCAATTACTTCTTTTACTTTTTCAGCCATCAATTCTACGGTGTGAATTTCTTGATAAACTTTAGATTTTCCATGTCCAGGTAAATCTATTTTAATCAAAGTGAAATCTTTAGAAAGATGAGCTTCCATTTCGTCCCAGATGGTCGTGTTTTCCATAAAACCATGAAGTAAAACCAATGGTTTTTTGCCGTTTCCTGAAATTTCGTGATGTAGCATAATTTTATATTTTTTTTGAGATACGAGATTCAATATTGTACAAAATCTCTATCTGAATTTATTTCCAAATATCGATGTAATCTACAAAACCTTGAGCGTTTATTTTCTGTTGAAGTCTAAAAAAATCTCCTTTTCCTTCATCTCTGAACGTATTGCTGTTGCTCTTGGATTCTGTTTTACCATTGATGGTTTGTGTGATTTTTCCGTAAAAATTGATGTGTTTTGGCGATACTCTGTCCGCTTTTCCATCAATGATGAGTATGTTTTTCCCAGATTTTGCATTTCCTTTTACTTCGTAACCATCACTCATAATTTTAGTGAAATTCACGGTTCCAGTTAATGAAACGCCATCATCAGATACGAAAGTAAGTTTATGTTTTCCGCTTAAATCACTGTAATTATTTTTGTTGTTCAACGCTCTGATGCTGTCATTGTATTTCATTCTTACCGCATTGATGGAATCAATAATCTTAGTGCTGTCTACATCTTTAGCATTATTTTCTGCGGTTTTGTTGCACGAGAAAGCGATGAGCATCAAAGGAATAAAAAATAGTTTTTTCATGGTTATCTAATTAATTTGTATTGATTGAATACAAATTTAACCAAACTTTTTATTCTACCGATACTTACTTCAAAAATTGTAAAACAGCGTAAAGTGAAATACTAGAAATGAAAATCCAAAGAATAATTCCTAAAAGGAGAGGCTTGATACCTATATTTTTGAGATTTTGTAAAGATAATCCTGCTCCAATTAAGAAAAGAGCAACCTTGAGTGTGTCTCTAGAAATTTCAGAAATAATAGTATTGAAATTTTGTAAAAAAGGAAGATAAGTTCCTGCTAAAATCGCTAAAACAAAGAAACCAATGAAATAAGGAATCTTAATTTTCCCTTCACTTTTGGTAAAAATAGAAATAAGAAAAGCCAACGGAATAATCCATAAAGCTCTTGCTAATTTTACGGTGGTGGCAATTTGTAACGATTCGTTACCGTATTTACTTGCAGCGCCAACTACAGAACTCGTATCGTGAATAGCGATAGCGCTCCAAATGCCAAATTGATTTTGAGTTAAATTAAAAAAATGCCCAATTTCTGGGAAAATAAACAGCGCAACAGCATTCAAGACAAAAACAATTCCTAAAGCCACAGAAGTTTGTTTGCTATTGGCTTTTAAAATGGGTGCAACTGCTGCGATTGCGCTTCCTCCACAGATTGCGGTTCCTGCGGAAATGAGTTGAGCGATGGTTTTGTTAATTTTTAAAATTTTGGCTAAAAATAAACCAAAAATCATGACCAAAGCAATTGTAGAAACGGTAAAAAGAAAACCTTGGCTTCCTGCTTCTATTGCGGTGTTCAGATTAATTCCGAAACCTAATCCTATAATAGAATACTGCAATAATTTTTTGACAAAACTATCTGTCTCTAGAACTTTTCCGAAAATATTCACAAAAAGAATTCCGAATAATAAAGCAATTGGCGGAGAAACAAGTGGTGAAAAAGATAATACAGCGAGTGCTAAAAAGAGGAGTTGAAGAAGTAATTTTTTTTGAAGCATGTTCTTTCTGAATTATCGAACGCGAAATTATTCAAAACCAAAATTTGCTTTTGTAACTTTTGTTACATAAGAACTCTCGCTAATGAAATAGTTTTGTAAAAAATAGAAAAAAATGAAAAAGTTAATATCAATATTGAGCTTTGGAGCTTTAGTTATTATAGGAACACAGTGTTCTTCTCCTAAACCTGCAGAAAGTAATGCTCAAACTGAAGCCCAAAAAGAAGTTTCGATTAAAGAACAAGTTGCAAACGGAGCATTTTTAGTAGATGTAAGAACGCCACAAGAATTTGCAGAAGGAAGCGTAAAAGGAGCCGTGAATATTCCGCTTGATGAAGTAGAAAGTAGATTGAATGAATTCAAAGGAAAACCATCTGTAATTGTTTTTTGTAGAACAGGAAACAGAAGCGGACAAGCGAAAGCGATTCTAGAATATAATGGAATAAAAAATGTAACCAACGGAATCAATACCAAAACGGTAAACGAAGAATTAGCAAAATAAAATGTTCTAAACAATTTACTTATAAAAAAAAGCTTTCAAAATTTTGAAAGCTTTCTTTTTTATCCATGAAATGATGATTTTATTTCTGTTTTTTATAAAACTCAATTCCACATTCTAAGAATTTTTTGAAATCTTCTTTCGGCATATAACCAGAAACAGGAGTGTTAATCACTTTTCCTTCTGGAGTTACCAAAACGTAATGCGGTTGAGAATTATTATTAAAATTCACTTGCTGAAACATACTCCATTTATCACCAATGGTTTTAACGCGTTTCATTTGTCCGTTTCCTAGATCTACTTTGGTTTGTTCTGCTTCTGGCAATTCTTCTTTGTCGTCTACATAAAGAGAAGCGAGAATAACCTCGTTTTGTAAAGTAGGTAAAATGTCTGGTTCACTCCACACAAATTCTTCCATCTTTCTACAGTTTTCGCAACCATAACCTGTGAAATCTATCAAGACTGGCTTGTTTTCTTTCTTTGCCAATGCTATAGCTTTGAAATAATCATGTTCTGGATGCATTCCTAGAATTCCGTCTTTTTCATCATGAAGATAACTCACATTAATTGGAGGCAAAATCCCTGAAAGCATTTGTAGTTTTGGTCTTTCTGCAGGAACTAATCCTTGAACTAAATATACTAAAAATCCAATTCCTAAAACTCCAAAGATTTTTCGGGTAACAGAGATTTTTTGGTTTTTATCATCATGTGGAAATCTAATTTTTCCAAATAAATAAAGCACTAAACCGATGGTAATAATTATCCAAATCGCGATGAAGAGTTCACGTTTTAGTAAGAATGTTTTAGAAACTAAATCTGCTTTTGATAAAAATTTCAATGCTAAAGCTAATTCTACGAAACCAAGAACTACTTTTACGGTATTCATCCAACCGCCAGATTTTGGCAAACTCTGTAACGCTTGCGGAAATAATGCCAATAGTCCGAAAACAATTGCCCAACTTAAACCAAATCCTGCCAAAGCAAAGGTTAATAACATCGGAACATTTGCAGAACCTGTAACAGCGCTTCCTAATAAACTTCCTAAAATTGGTCCAGTACAAGAAAATGAAACAATGACCAAGGTTAAAGCCATAAAGAAAATCCCAATGATTCCTCCTGCTTCTTCTGCTTTTGAAGATTTATTGGCGATAGAACTTGGCAATGTAATATCATAATATCCGAAGAAACTTCCTGCGAAGAATAAGAAAATCAAGAAAAATGCAATATTTAAGCTAACTGATGTAGAAATTTGATTGAAAATATTTCCTGCAATTCCGTCAATAATATGGAAAGGAACGCTCAATAAAACGAAAATTAAGAGAATGAAAAATCCGTAAATAAAAGCGTCTCGTTTTCCTTTTGCTTTGTCTTTTTGTCCTTTCGTGAAGAAAGAAACGGTAAGCGGAATCATAGGGAAAACACAAGGTGTTAATAGTGCGATTAAGCCGCCTAAAAATCCTAAAAATAAATAAGTAAGATAGTTTTCAGATTTTTTTTCTTTAGAAACTCCACAATCAGTTAAAGGGTTTTCAAAATCCAAAGAAGCTACTTTTAACCCTTCTTGTTTTGTTGAAATTGATGGATTTGCAGTTGCAGAAGCTACAGAAGTAGCAGATTCTACAGAGTCTTTATTACTATTTTCTTTTGTTTTTTCTTCTGTTTTTGCTAGAGCAGAACCTTCTATTTTTTTCTCAAATTCTATGGTTTCTGGTGCAAGACAAACTTTATCATTACAGGTTTGATATGTGAATTCAGCACTTACAGTTGTTGGTTTTTCAGGGTTTTTAACTTTAAATTTTTGTTTGAAAGTAGAAGTTCCTGAAAGAAAAGTTAAATCTGCGCCGAAAGCTTCAGAAAATTCAGTTTTTCTGCTACCTGTTTCTACAGGTTTTCCAATCAGTTGAATGTCTTTAGAATTCAGTTTTAGTTCTGTGGGAATCGCTCCAGATTCGGGGTCGATGTCTTTAGAGTAAATATGCCATCCTTTGTCAATATTAGCGGTAATTACTGCTTCGTATTCGTTATTTGGGAGTGATTTTACATCGTATTTTATCGTGACGTGTTTCTGAATTTGAGCAGAGAACAATGAGGTAACAGCGATAAAAAGTAAAAGCAAAAACTTCTTCATTATTTAATTTTTAGAGGTACAAAAATATAAAATTGTAGGTCTTAAAAAGATATAAATAGTCTGATTTAACTTATTTTAAGAATTAATTTTATCAATTTCTTGTAAAATTTCATTTTTTTCTTTTGGTGCAAACGATTTCTTTTCTTTTGATAGAAATTTCATAAGTGTTGCTTCGGAAAAATTTACCGTTTTCAGCATTCATGATTTTTTCGATTTCAATTCCAGTGAAACCGAGTTTTCTAATGATTTCAATGATGAGAACTTTCGGTTTTCGGAATAAAATTTCTTTGTTCAAGGTAAATCCTTCTTCATTTTCTTCTGTTAAAATTTCTTGAAAGGTCTTTTCGATTTCGTTTTGATAAAACTCGTTAACCGAACTTAAATAAGACAGACTTTCCCCGAATTGTTCTAGAAACTGTGGAAAAATCTCTAGAATTTTTGGGGTGAGTTGATTGCGGATTTTATTTCTGAGATAATCATTTTTTTCATTGGATTTATCTTCTCTGAAATCGATGTGGTTTTCTTCTGCAAAAGCATAAATTTCTGCTTTGGTAAACTTCAGAAGCGGACGAAGAATGCTGTTTTCGTTTTTCGGAATTCCGCTTAATCCTTTAATTCCCGAACCACGAGAAAGATTGATGAAAAAGGTTTCCAACTCATCATTGAGATGGTGTGCTGTAACAACATAATCCAGATTTTCTTCTTCTAAAATTTTGAAAAAGAAATCATACCTCAATTCTCTCGCCCAATTTTGAAGCGATTTCATTTGAGTTTTTTCTTCTTCGGAAACATCTTTTAGATGAAATTTGATGTCATTTTTTTTGCAAAAATCTTCTACAATTTTTTGATCAAGATTAGAATCTTCTCCTCTGAAATGATAGTTTACATGAGCTACTTGGAACTCTAGACCTTTGTCATTTTGAGCGGAGTCGAAAAATCTAAACAAGTGCGAAAGCACCATAGAATCGGCACCACCCGAAACAGCCAAAAGAAATTTTTTAGAAAAAATATCTTCTCCTAAAACTTCTAAATTTTCCTTAAAATTGTTAAAATCTAACAAAACTGCCTATTTTTAGGCAAATATAATTCTTCTTTTGGAATGATTTTTGTAATTTTGGTAACAATAATTTTAAAAAGACAAAAGCTTTATGAAAATTTTAAAAATTTTTGCTTTAGGAGCAATCGCACTTACGCTTACTTCATGTGTGAGCAAAAAGCAATATGATGCATTAAATCTTAATTACAAACAATGTATTGAGAATGCAGGAGAGAGACAAAGACAAATTCAAGATTTACAAGCAGCAAATGCAGGTTTGACCAGTGAAAACAATTTATTAAGAGACCAAAACGGTGCCCTTAAATCTTCACTAGACGCTTGTTTGTCTAACGCAGGAAAAGGTTCTGCTAATATTGATAAATTAATCGGAGAGATTAATGCTTCTAACTCTTACATTAAGCGTTTGATTTCTACCAATTCTAAAAATGACAGTTTAAATTTAGCTTTATCTAATAAATTAAAAAGAAGTTTAGATAATGTAGCAGATGCAGATGTAGACGTAAAAGTTTTAAAAGGAGTAGTGATGATTTCACTTTCTGACAAAATGCTTTACAAAACAGGAGATTACAACATTTTACCAGCTGCTCAAGAAGTGCTAGGAAAAGTGGCTAAAGTGATTAATGATTATGATACTTACAGCGTTCTCATCGAAGGTAATACGGATAACGTTCCTTTAGCAAGTGCTAATTTACCAAAAGACAACTGGGATTTATCAGCGCTTAGAGCTACTTCTGTTGCGAAAATTTTACAAACACAATTTGGCGTAAATCCTAACAGAATTACAGCAGGAGGTAGAAGTGAGTACAATCCTAAAACGACTAATGCTTCAGTTTCTGGACGTGCAGAAAACCGTAGAACAGAAATCATCATCATGCCTAAGCTAGATGAATTCATGAAATTAATGGACATCGCTCCAGTAAAAAAATAATTTTGCTTTTTTGCAATGAACCAAACCTTCAAGGATTCTAAATCCTTGAAGGTTTTTTATTTTCAAAAAATCATTAGAAATTCTGTAATTTTGTAAAAAATCATCACATCAATCCATGAGTTATTTCGAAGAATTGCATCCAGAAATGGATAGATATTTAGAAGATACCGCTTCTGCAGAACCAGAAATTTTGAAAAGATTGCGCAAAGAAACTTTTCAGAAAACTACACAACCACACATGATTTCGGGATATCTTCAAGGTAGATTGCTTTCTTTGATTTCAAAAATGATTTCTCCGAAAAATATTTTAGAAATTGGCACTTTCACAGGTTATGCAGCGCTTTGTTTGGCTGAAGGTTTACAGAAAGACGGGAAATTAACCACTTTAGATGTTAATGAAGATTTGGCTTATTTACCTCAAAAATATTTTGCCCAAAGTGAATTTGCTTCTCAAATAGACTTTAAATTACAAGATGCTAAAGAATTTTTGAAAAATTCTAGCGAAACCTTTGATTTGATTTTCATTGATGCAGACAAAGAAAACTATCCTGAATATTTACAATTGGTAAAACCCAGAATGAAATCAGGAAGTGTTTTGATGATTGATAATGTACTTTGGTACGGAAAAGTGCTCGATGAAAAGGGAAATAAGCAAACCGAACAGATAAAACTCGTGAATAAATTGGTTGCTGAAAATGCGGATTTTGAAAATGTAATTTTACCTTTGCGAGACGGAATTCATTTAGTTCGTAAAAAATAAACTCTCGCAGATTGAGCAGATTTTGCTGATTTAAAAATTATAATAGAAATAAATCTGTTTTCACATTATGAGTTAAATTAAAAACTCTTGCAGATTCAGTGGATTTGGCAGGTTTTGAAAGTTGTAGTAGAAATAAATCTGCTTTATCAGCAAAATCAGCGAGAGAAAAAATTGAAATTCTCGCAGATTGAGCAGATTTTGCTGATTTAAAAATTATAATAGAAATAAATCTGTTTTCACATTATGAGTTAAATT
>NZ_JASMRM010000010.1:0-52154 GCF_041431305.1 Cloacibacterium sp. Arc13 | reverse complement strand
TGCTGATTTAAAAATTATAATAGAAATAAATCTGTTTTCACATTATGAGTTAAATTAAAAACTCTTGCAGATTCAGTAGATTTGGCAGGTTTTGATAGTTGTAGTAGAAATAAATCTGCTTTATCAGCAAAATCAGCGAGAAATAAGTTTAAAAAGCGAATTAATAAATTAAAAAACCATGACCGAAAATGAAATTTCTTATTTAATAAGAAAAGCAATATTTAATGTTTATAACGGATTAGGTCCGGGTTTACTAGAGTCTGTTTATCAAAAAGTTCTAATATATGAGCTTGAAGATTTAGGTTTAGAAGTGAAATGTGAAGTTCCTATTCCAATTGTATATAATGATATAGTTTTTGATTGTAACTTTAGAATTGATATTTTAGTAGAAGATTTGGTTATCATTGAATTAAAATCTGTAAAAGAATTAGAAGATGTACACTATAAGCAAGTTTCAACTTATTTAAAACTTTCGAATAAGAAACTGGGAATTTTAGTGAATTTTAATACTGATAAGATTTTAAATTCTATTAAAAGAATTGTCAATAAATTTGAAGATTAGAATCTGCTTAATCTTGAGTATGAGTAAATAAATTTCTCGCAGATTGAGCGAATTAGGCTGATGAAAAGTAAATCTACATGATTAATGAAATTAGCGTAATATAAATTAAAAAAAATGTAATTTGAACAAATTAGGCCGATTTTAATAAATGAAAAATAAAATCTGCTCAATCAGCAAAATCAGCGAGAGATAAGACTTATGGAAAAATACTACTGCAGCGTATCTGTTTCACCGATGAGAGCCGAAGTTTCAGAAAAATCTGAAATGATTTCTCAGATTTTATATGGTGAAACCTGTGAAATTTTAGAAACGGAAGGGAATTTCAGTAAAATCAAAATGGATTTTGATGGCTATGAAGGTTGGATAAATACTTCAGTTTTGAAAAAACAAAATGCTGAAATTTCTAAAAATGTGATTAAGCAGTCTTTTGGTGAATTTAATTTGCCAGAAGGTAAAAGTTTGCTTTCCATAGGAAGTGAAGTCGGTTTTGCAACAGAAAATGCTGTTGATACAAATAACCTGCGTGAAAGTTTAGTAGAAACGGCCAAAAAATTCTTGAATGTCCCTTTTTTATGGGGAGGAAGAAGCTTTTTTGGAATAGATGATAGCGGATTTGTGCAGTTATTATACAAAGTTCACGGAATTGCTTTACCGAGAGACCCAGAACAACAGGCTTTACAAGGAACAGCTCGTGATTTTGTAGAAGAAAGCGAAGCAGGAGATTTAGCGTTTTTTGAAGATGCAGAAGGAAAAATTGTTCATGTAGGTTTGGTATTGTCACCTTTTGAAATCATTCATGCAAGCGGAAAAGTGAGAATAGATTCTTTAGATTTTTCTGGAATTTATAATGCAGAACAAAATAAGCACACGCACAAATTGAGGTTTGTGAAAACAATGATTTAATTAAAAATTGGAAGTTGTGAAATAATGACTAAGTTTTAAAAAAAAATTTTTATTAAATGATAAACTACAAAAACATTAATAAACTACTGTTAATTATTCAAGTTCTATTGTTTTTATTTTTATGGATTTTCACAATAATTCATTTTTCTGAACTTCCCGAAATAATTCCTCAACATTATGGATTTGATGGAAAACCAAATGTTTATGGAAATAAAAGCATGATTTGGACTTTGCCTATTATAGGGAGTTTACTTTTTCTTTTGCTCAATCATGTCTCAAAAAATACAGATTCAGAATTACTAAATATATCTCCAAAAATAAAAGCAAAGCCCGAATTAGCAAGAACTTTTGTAAATGCACTATTAGTTTTTATTCTATTCTTGTTTTCCAGAATTTTATTTGAAGAAATAAAAATTATTAAAGGATTTCAAGAAAGTTTATCTTTTTTTGTCCCTACAATAATTATTGTTATGTTGGTTTCTATTGTTGGTTTTAATACCTATTATCATTACAAAAAATAAAATTACATTCTCACATTGAAATTTATCTACAACATATCCATTTTTCATCTTGAATTAGCGTTCAAGGTTTTGTCGTGGTTTAATGATAAAATTAAACGCGGTTTAGAAGGTAGAAGAAAGTCTTTGGAAATTGTAAAATCTAAAATAAAAAATGAGGACAAAGTCCTTTGGATGCACGCTGCAAGTTTGGGAGAATACGAACAAGGTTTGCCTGTTTTAGAAAAACTGAAAGAAAAATATCCGACTCATAAAGTTTTAATTACTTTTTTCTCGCCTTCTGGCTATGAAAACGTGGAGAAAAAGAATAAAGAAGATATTTTGTGTTATCTCCCTTTTGATAAAAAATCTACGATTTCAGAATTTGTAAAAGCGGTAAATCCTGAAATTTTCTTTACCGTAAAATATGATTTTTGGTATCATCTTTTAGAAGAATTAAAGAAGCAAAACACCAAAGTTTTTGTGATTTCAGCATTGTTTTATGAAAATCAAGTTTATTTTAAGCCCCAAGGAAAATGGTTTGTAAACGAACTGAAAAAAAATGTGGATTGGATTTTTCATCAAACTGAAAAGTCTCTTTCTTTAGCTCAAAAAGTTGGTTTAACCAAAGGTTCGGTTTCTGGAGATACTCGTTTTGACAGAGTGAAACAAATCAAAAACCGAGATAATTCCGTGGAGTTGATTTCTGAATTTAAAGCCGATAAAAAATTGTTGGTTTTCGGAAGCTCTTGGGAAGCCGAAGAAAAAATAGCTCAAATTCTTTCTCAAAAATTAGAAAATTTTAAAATTCTCATTGCTCCACACGATTTGAAAAGAGTTCAAAATCTCAAACAAATCTTTCCAAGCGCAATTTTGTATTCAGAATTAAAGTCTAATTACCAATTACCAAATACCAACATACTCATAATCGACTGCATCGGTTTACTTTCCAAACTCTATTCTTATTCAGATATTGCAGTTGTAGGTGGTGGTTTTCACGATAAAGGTTTGCACAATATTTTAGAAGCGGCAACTTTCGGTGTTCCTGTAATTTTTGGAAATCAATACAAGAAAAATCCTGAAGCAGATGCTTTAATTGCACAAAATGGAGGAAAATCTTTCGATAATGAAGAATTGGCAGCTGATTTTGTCCTTGAATTGTCAAAAAATTCAAATCTGTTACAAGAAATGAGTGAAAACGCAGGAAATTTCGTTCATTCTCAACCGAATTCTTCTGAGATTATTCTAGAGAAAATTTTAGCATAATTTATTCTGAGCATAATACCTGATAACAATCATCTCGAAGCGATTTATAATCTTCATAATTTTGCAAAAAATTATCATGAAGAAAGTAATTGTAGGCGTTTTAATGTTGGTAGGCGCAATGTGGAGTTTTACGGGTTGTACTTCTAACCAAATTTCTCAAAAAGAAACCCATATCCAAGAAAATCTTAATCCAAATAAAATTTTAGAAGTTTTAAAAACTGGAAATGAACATTTTGTACATCACAAAAATGCTTTTCCGCATTTAGATGAAGCCAGAATGAAGGAAGAAGTTTCTGGGCAACATCCTATCGCAACGGTTGTGAGTTGTTCTGATTCTAGAGTGCCTGTAGAATTAGTCTTTGACCGAGGAATTGGTGATTTGTTTGTGATAAGAACTGCAGGGAATTCACTAGATGATGATATGACGATGGGAAGTCTGGAGTATGCGGTGAATCATTTACATACGAAGTTAATTATTGTAGTGGGTCACGAAAAATGTGGCGGAATTACGGCTGCAATTTCTCAACATAGTGAAGGAAAAGAACCCAAAGAAATCTCTAATCTTATAGAAACACTCAGAAAAGGAGTGGAGCCTTTCGTAGGAAAATCTGAAAAATTAGATGACGCAATTCATTATAATGTAGACCAACAAATCCAGAAAATTCTTCAAAATCAAGAACTGAAAGATTTAATTGATAAAGGAGAACTGAAAGTAATTGGTGGTTATTACCATCTTAATGACGGCAAAGTAGATTTTCTTAATTAAAAAATTTAGAATATTTCTTAAATCCATTGAAAGCCCAATTGGCGGTATAATACAAAGACTTGAGCGTGGAAAAATTCATGTGTTCTTTGTAAACCAAATATTGGTCTTTCATGATATTGGTTTTATTTCGGGAAACACTTCCTTCTCGCATTCTGTATTTAGCCAAAGTCTTTTTCAGAGGCTTTCCGTAAGGGATTTTTTAAGATGGAAATGTGAAAAAAGTAGAAGTAGTTTCTATCACCGCTCAAAAACTCATTGTAAAAGGGGGAAAAAGAAATTGGCGGAGAAAATGTATATTGTAAAAGTGATCAATATTAAGATTAATTAATTTGTAAACGAGATATTTTATAATCCTTATTCATAACGATAGGGATTTTTCTTTTAAAAATCATAAATTTGTAAATTCTTAGAAATCAAGTTTAACAATACTTTAAAATATTACAGCGTGTTTTACGATCACAAGCAGATAGAGCAAAAATGGCAGAAGTTTTGGGAAGAAAACCAAACTTATAAAACTGAAAATAATTCTACAAAACCTAAATTCTACGTTCTAGATATGTTTCCTTATCCTTCTGGAGCGGGTTTACACGTAGGTCACCCTCTTGGTTATATCGCCTCGGATATTTATGCAAGGTTCAAGAGACATCAAGGTTTTAATGTTTTGCACCCTATCGGTTATGATTCTTTTGGTTTGCCAGCAGAACAATATGCAATCCAAACTGGGCAACATCCTGCGATTACTACTGAACAAAATATTACAAGATACGAAGAACAACTTCGCAAAATTGGATTTTCATTTGATTGGAGTAGAGAAGTAAGAACTTCTGATGCTTCTTATTACAAATGGACACAATGGATTTTTATAGAATTGTTTCATTCTTGGTACAATAAAACTTCGGATAAAGCAGAATCTATCGAAACTTTGGTAGAACATTTTTCAAAATTCGGGACTGAAAATTTAAATGCAGTTCAGAATGATGAATTAAACTTCACCGCAGAAGAATGGAATGCTGCTGATGAAAACAAAAAACAAGATATTTTACTCAATTACAGATTGGCGTACAGAGCTGAAACTACGGTAAACTGGTGTCCTGCTCTCGGAACGGTTTTAGCGAATGATGAGGTTAAAGACGGAAAATCTGAACGTGGAGGTTACCCTGTTTTTCAGAAAAAAATGATGCAGTGGAGTATGAGAATCACGGCGTATTCTGAAAGACTTTTAAATGGGTTAAAGACCATAGATTGGCCACAACCATTGAAGGATTCTCAAGAATATTGGATTGGAAAATCTCAAGGAGCTGCTGTAAAATTCAAAGTTTCTGGAATGGATGAGAAGATTGAAGTTTTCACCACTCGTCCTGATACTATTTTTGGGGCAACTTTTATGGTTTTAGCACCAGAAAACCCTTTGGTTTCAACATTAACAACGGCAGAGCAAAAATCTGAAGTTGAAAATTATATAGAAGAAACTTCTAAAAAAACAGAACGTGATAGAATGGCAGACGTGAAAAACGTTTCCGGAGCATTCACGGGAAGTTACGCTGTAAATCCTTTCACAGGGAAAAATATCCCGATTTATATTTCAGATTACGTTTTGATGGGTTACGGAACTGGGGCTGTAATGGCGGTTCCTGCGCATGATGAACGCGACCATCGTTTTGCGAAAAAATTTGGTTTAGAAATCATCAATGTTATTGAAAATGATGTTGATATTCAAGAAGAATCTTATGATTCTAAAGATTCAGTTTGTGTAAATTCTGAATTTTTGAATGGTTTGAATTATAACGATGCGAAAGCAAAAATTATTTCAGAAATTGAAAAAATGGGAATCGGTCACGGAACTACCAATTATAGACAGCGTGATGCTATTTTTTCTCGTCAAAGATATTGGGGAGAACCAGTTCCTGTCTATTATAAAGAAGGAATGCCTTATACTTTGCCTGTTTCTGCATTGCCTTTAGAATTGCCAGAAGTAGAGAAATATTTACCAACAGAAGACGGTGATCCACCATTAGGAAATGCGAAAAATTTTGCGTGGGATGAGGTTAATCAAAAAGTGGTTGCTGTAGATTTAATTGATGAAAAAACCGTTTTCCCGATGGAACTTTCTACAATGCCAGGTTGGGCGGGAAGTTCTTGGTATTTCTTGAGATATATGGATCCGAAAAATGACGGTGAATTTTGTGCAAAAGATTTATCAGATTATTGGGGACAAGTAGATTTATACATTGGCGGAAGTGAACACGCAACTGGTCACTTGTTGTATTCTAGATTTTGGAATATGTTCTTAAAAGACAGAGGTTACATTAACCAAGATGAGCCTTTCCAAAAATTGATAAATCAAGGAATGATTTTGGGAATGAGCGCTTTTGTTTACAGAATTGATGGAACGAATCAATTTGTTTCGAAAAGTTTAGCCAAAGATTATCAAACTCAAAAAATCCACGTTGATGTTTCTTTATTAAAAGGAACTACAGATGAACTGGATATTGAAGCATTTAAAAAATGGAGAGCAGAATTTGCTGATGCAGAATTTATTTTAGAAGACGGAAAATACATCACCGAACGTGAAGTAGAAAAAATGTCTAAATCGAAATACAATGTTGTAAATCCAGATGATATTGCAGAAGAATATGGAGCGGATTGTTTACGTTTGTATGAAATGTTCCTCGGTCCATTAGAACAATCAAAACCTTGGAATACACAAGGTTTAAGCGGTGTTTACGGATTTTTGAAAAAATTCTATAACCTTTATTTTGATGGAGACACTTTCTCTGTTTCAGATGAAGAACCTACCAAAGCAGAATTAAAAGTACTGCATACTTTGATTAAGAAATTTACGTTTGATATTCAGAATTTCTCATTCAATACATCGGTTTCGCAGTTTATGATTGCGGTAAACGAATTGCAAAAAATGAAATGCAATAAAAGAGCAATTTTAGAACCTTTAGCGGTTATTATTTCGCCTTATGCGCCACATATTTGCGAAGAATTGTGGGAAAAATTAGGTAAAAATACTTCTATAGAATTCGAGAAATTGCCAGAATTAAATGAAGCGTATTTGGTAGAAGATGAGATTAACTATCCGGTAAGTTTCAATGGTAAAATGAAGTTTACCTTGGCTTTAGCAGCGGATTTAGATGCTAAACAAATTGAAGAAATAGCGATGAGTAATGAAAAGGTTCAAGAAATTTTAGCGGGAGCAACTCCTAAAAAAATAATTATTGTGCCAAAGAAGATTATCAATATCGTTTTTTAAGGAATTGTTAAATATTTTTTAAAAATTTATAAAAAATTCTTTGAATATTTGAAAAAAAATAAGGCTAAAAATTTTGTAGTTTTTATGATTTTAACATCATGTGAAAATATCTCACAAAAAATATAAAATATATTGTTAAATCTGTAATCTACAATGGTTTTCGAGAAACAAGAAATTTATCATAGTTTGATTTTTTAACTTGCATTTTCCAATAAAATAGCTTTATTTTACAGCCTCAAAAAATTAACAATTATAATTTAGTTTAATATGGAAATGAATGTTTCAACACAAGAGGAGCAAGTAGTTGCTAAAAAAGTAGGAGGTCTTAATCCTGCAGTTGTTTTACCTATTCTATATGTTATAGCGTTAGGTATTTATATTTTTATTTTAGGAAATCCTGGTAACTTTAAGAACGAAGGGGTTACTGGTCTTTCAGTTGCTTTTTCTGATGTAGAGAATAAGGACTTACATCCAGATTCTTTCATGGGAATTATTTACATGGGGGGACCAATCGTTCACATTTTGATTTTATTCATGATTACTGTTATTGTTTTCGCTATTGAGCGTTTCTTCGTTCTTAGAAAAGCAGCAGGTACAGGTAACTTAGAAAACTTTGTAATTAAAGTTAGAAATTTACTTGACAAAAATAAAATTGATGAAGCAGTTGAAGAGTGTGATGCTCAAAAAGGTTCTGTAGGTAACGTAGTGAAAGAAGGTCTTACAACTTACAAAGCTTTAGCAAATGATACAACTCTTAACAAAGAGCAAAAAATGGTAGCGCTTACTAAATCAATTGAAGAAGCTACAACTTTAGAAATGCCAATGTTAGAAAAGAACATGATGATTCTTTCTACTCTAGGTACAGTAGCTACGTTAGTTGCACTATTAGGAACGGTAATCGGTATGATTAAGTCTTTCCAAGCTTTAGGTGCTGCTGGAGGTACTCCTGATGCTGCTGCATTATCAATCGGTATTTCTGAAGCACTTATCAACACTGCATTAGGTATTGGTACTTCAGCTATCGCTATTATTCTTTATAACTTCTTTACTTCTAAAATTGACGGACTTACATACAAAATCGACGAGATTGGTATGTCTATCCAACAATCTTTTGCAGAATTTAACTAATCAGTTAATTTTTGGCAAAAAAATTGCACTCTTTTTAAATGAAAGAATGCATAACTAGAAGTTTAATTTAATAAAAAATAATAAAATGGCGAGAGTCAAACCAAAAAGACACGGTGTTGTAACAGACATGACAGCAATGTGTGATGTTACTTTCTTGCTTCTTACATTCTTTATTATGACTACTCAGTTTAAAAAGCCTGATGTAGAGCAAATTAAACCGCCAACTTCTATTTCTGAAAAATTACTTCCAGATGGTAACTTAATGACAGTTAATGTTACTCCAGACGGTAAGTTTTATTTCGCAGCTGTTGAAAACTTTAATGAAAGATCAGAGTTGCTAGACAAAATGGGAGCTAAATATGGTGTGAAATTTTCAGAAGAAGAAAAAGTAGCTTTCTTCAAAACTCCAGCAATTGGAGTTCCGATGAATCAGCTTAAGAGTTTTCTTAATATGCCTGAAGATCAAAGAAAGTTTGTAAAAACTGCGGGAGTTCCATTAGACAGTACAAATAAGCAATTAATAGATTGGATTAGTAGCAGTCTTGAAATTAATCCACAATATAAATTGGCTATTAAAGGAGATGCAAACACTAATTACCCTAAAGTAAAAAATTTATTTGAAGGGCTTAGAGATATAGAGTATTATAAGTTTTGGTTAATTACTAGCCAGGAAACTAATAAATAGTAAAGAAATGGCAGAAGTACAAGTACAAGAAAAAGGCGAAAAGGGAGGCAAAGTCCGCTCCAAAAAGCAGAGTACTAAAGTTGACATGACACCAATGGTGGACCTTAACTTTTTAATGCTTATGTTTTTTATGTTTACTACTACATTTAGTAAACCTAATGTAATGGACCTTGGGTTACCGGCAAAACCAAAAGATGAGGCTGTAAAACCACCACCAACTGAGATTGATTTATCTAACTCAATTTCGTTGATTATTGGTAAAGATAATAGAATTTTCTATCACCAGTTAGATCAAGCAGGTCTTAATGAACAGACTTTACAAGAGACTACCTATGATAGAGAAGGGATTACAAAAGTAATCGAGCAAGCAAAACGTAATGCTAAAGATGTTACTAAATTTACAGTAATTATCAAGCCTACAGATGATGCAGTATATAAAAATTTCGTAGATATTTTAGATGAAATGGCGATTACTAAGTCAGAACAATATGGTGTTACAGACATTAAGCCATGGGAAAAAGTAATCTACGAGAAAAAAGTTGGAGGTTCTACACCGGCACCAGCTCAATAATTAATTCAAAACTTATTTGAATATTATGGAAAATGAAAATTTAAATTACAATCCGTCTTTAGATGAAATTGTATTTGAGCATAGAAATAAAGAATACGGTGCATATGATTTAAGATCAAGTTACAGAAGAATCTTAACAAGATCGATGATCATTGGAACTCTTATTTTCTGTATAGCAGCAATTACTCCTTTTGTAGTAATGAAAATTAAGCAATTAGCTGCTAAAGAAAAGACAGAAGTAGATGCTAACCTTATCGAAATTCTTCCTGAGGAACAAGTGAAAGAAGAGATTGTGGAAAAAGAAGAAACTCCACCACCTCCACCACCTAAAGTAGAAGAAAAAATTGAAATTATACAAAACGTAGTACCTGAACCAGTGAAGGCACCTAAAGTGGAAACTCCACCTCCGCCAATTTCTGAGCAGTTAAAAACTACCACAGGTCTTATTAACCAAGAAGGTGTTAAACAGACGGCACACATACCGCCGCCAGTACAGGCTCCACCAAAAGCTGCTGCAGTAGAGTCTAAAGCTCCAAGTACTACAGAGGTTTATGAATCTGTAGACCAAGAAGCAGAATTCCCAGGAAGTTTAAACTCTTTTAGAAATAAAATTGCTGAAAACTTTGATAACTCTGCAATGGAAGGAGGAGAAGGAACTCTAAAAACTACAGTTACATTTATTGTAGAAAGAGATGGTTCAATTTCTGATGTCAAAGCATCTGGTTCTAACTCAGATTTTAATAGTGAAGCTGTAAGAACAGTGAAAAGTATTAAAACTAAATGGGTTCCTGCGAAAATTAATGGTCAACCAGTAAGACAAAGATTTAGGTTACCATTAACTATGAATTTTGAATAAACTTACCAATTTTCATATAAAAAGAGAAGCGTAAGCTTCTCTTTTTTATGTCATTTATTAATAAACTTAATTGCTTTTATATGTTTAATTACTTATCTATTTTAATCGGATTATTTTATATTGCATTAGGTGTTTTTGTAATTGTATATCGGTTTTTTCTAGTGCAATTAGATGAGATGCCGTCTTATTTATTAGGTGGATTACTCATTTTATATGGAATATTTAGAATAGGAAGAGCAATTTATTACATAAGAAGAAAGGATGAAGAAGACGTTTAAGATTTTTATTTTTTTTATTTCAGTTTTTTCAGTCATTTCTTGTTCTCAAAATGAATCAAGCAGACCAAACAAAGGTGAAATAGTCATTGCTGCAGATGAATCTTTTAGAAACGTAACAGAAGCTTTGGCAGAAAGATATGTTGCGCATTATCCAGAAACTAAACTTCATTTGAAATTTCAGAAAGAAGACTATGCCTTAATGGATTTATTGAAGCGGAACGTAAGAGTTATCGTGATGTCTAGAGAACTTACAGAAAAAGAAAAAAAACTCTATGAAGAAATGGTAGATCTTCCTTTAAAGCCTGCAAAATTCGCTGGTGATGCAGTAGTATTTGTAGTTGCTAAAGATTCTCCTAAAAACTCAATTAGTGTTCAAGAAATAAAAAAAGAACTACAATCTGATGAAAAAAATATAATTTTTGACGGTGTAAATGCTAGTAATTTTAACTTTGTAGCTCAGAAATTAAATTTAGCCCCTCAAAAAATAAAATATTCACTAATTAAAGGTAATAAAGGAATTGTAGAGCAAATTAGTAAATTCCCTAATAGTATAGGGGTTATTAGTCTTAATACCATCTCGAATCCTTACTCTCGAGAAGCTGAAGATTTAAGGAAACAAATAAAAATTCTCTCTGTTACAGAAAATAATATTGCTTATGAGCCGAACAGAGAAAATATAAGAAATATGAAATATCCTTTCACCAGGATTCTTTATTTTTTAACTAATGAAGGACATTTTGGGTTAGGAAATGGTTTTATCAGATTCTCTTGCACTCAAAAAGGTCAAATAGTGGTAAGTAAAGAAGGACTTCAACCTTATAATATTTTTAAGAGAGAAGTAATGATGAGATAAAAAATTTTTAATTTTAAGAGATTTAATTTAATTTTGGAACGAAAATTGTGTATTAGTATTTAACATAATACATTAACAATAAAAAAATAGAAAAATGAAATATAGATTCGGACTTCCTAAAAAAATAGTTTTTGGTGCAGCGGCAACTTTTCTATTAAGTTTTGCAAGCGCACAAACAGTGTCAGAAGGGATTATTAATTTAGATAGCCATAAATATGCAAAGGCTAAAGAAGTTTTTAATCAGATGATTGCCAAATCACCTACTGCAGAAAACTATTATTATTTAGGATACTCATATTTAAGTCAGTTTGAACCAAATTTTGAACTAGCTAAAGAAAATTTCGATAAAGGTTTAGCAATTGATTCTAAAAGCTATCTTAATAAAATTGGTCTTGCTACCATTAAATTAGGGAAAGGTCAAAAAGCTTCAGCAATCACTGAACTTACTCAGGTTGCAAAAGAGTCTAAAGAAAAAGACGCAGAAGTTCTTTATAGAATCGGAGAAGCGCTTACCATGTTCGAAAATAACAATGATCCAGCTTTAGCCATTACTTATATCAATAAAGCAATTGAAAAAGCACAAAAATACGGTGTTCCTGCTTATTATTATTATACTTTAGGGGACGCTTTTAGATTGACTAGAGATCCAGGAAATGCAATGACTGCTTATGATAGAGCTTCTGAAGTTGCTAAAAATAAAGCTTCTGTTTTCTACAGAATGGCAACATTGTGGATGGCTGCTAAGCAATATAAAAAAGCAGAAGAAAATATTGCAAAAGCAATCAATACCGATGCAACTTATGCTCCAGCGTACAAAGCACAAGCTCAGTATAATAAAATTTTCCAAAAACATGAGGAAACTACTCAGAGTTTGATTAATTATACAAAGTATGCAGACGAAGATCCAAGTACAGCATTAGAGATTGCGAAGTTATACTTTATTAATAGTGACTTTGCTGAATCTAAAGCGACTTTAGATAAGGTTTTTGACAAAGTAAATGATCCAATTAAGTTCAAGTTAAGAGCTTATTTGCAATATAATGAAAATGATTTTGCAAACGCTAAAACTAATCTAGAAACTTATTATGCAAAAGTAGAGCAATCTAGAATCATCCCGAGTGATGCAGGTTTAGAAGCTGTGATTTATGCAGGATTAGCATCTAAAGAAGCAGACGCTGCTGCAAAAGCCGCTTTAATGCAAAAAGCTAATGAAAAATTAGCGGTTGTGAAAGCTGCTAAAGATGACACTCTTGATTGGGATTCAGAATTCGCAAAAGCATCAAGTGGTGCTGCGGAACTTCAAGCAAAAGCAGATGCAGGTCCTTCTAATGATAATATCGTGGCTCTTAAAAAACAAGTAGCTGCAAATAAAGAAGATACTACTGCATTGTTCAATTTAGCAATGGCCTATCAAGAAGTAAGTAACTGGGATGGTGCTGCTCTAGCTTGGCAAAAGATGAATGATCTTCTTCCAACTTGGGAACCGGCTTATTATAGCAAAGGTTATGCATTACAACAAGCTGGTTATAAAGAATTAGCTGCTGTAGCTTTCCAGAAATATATAGATGTAGCATTAACTAAAACTCCAGCAGAACAACAAGCTTTACAAGAAACATTGTTTGGAGCTTACTATTCTGTAGCTTACTTGTTACACACTACGGATAAAGTAAAGGCAAATGAAGCTTTACAAAAAGCTTTAGCAATGAAACCAAACGATCATAATTCACTTCTTTTACAGAAAGAATTAATGAAATAAAAAATGAGCTTCTCTATTGAGAAGCTTTTTTTTAATTCTAAATTTGAAAATTTAATTTTAATTTCTGTATTTTTGACCCATGAAAGTAGATATTTTAGCAATAGGAGCACATCCAGATGACGTAGAGTTAGGCTGTGGAGGAACTATAGCAAAATTAATTTCCGAAGGAAAAAAAGTAGCCATCATAGACCTTACCGAAGGTGAATTAGGAACAAGAGGAACTAATGAAACCAGAGCGCAAGAAGCGGCAACCGCATCTGAAATTTTAGGAATTTCTGCTAGAGAAAATCTTAAAATGAAAGATGGTTTTATCATCAATTCTCAAGAATATCAGTTTAGAATTATTGAAATGATTAGGAAATATCAACCAGAAATCGTTCTTTGTAATGCGATAGATGATAGGCATCCTGATCATGCGAAAGCCGCAAAATTAGTTTCAGATGCGTGTTTTTTATCTGGATTGGTTAAGATAAAAACCGATTATGAAGGTGAATCTCAAAAATTTTGGAGGCCAAAACAAGTTTTTCATTACATTCAGTGGAAAAATATTGAACCGGATTTTGTAATGGATATTTCTGGATTTTTAGACAAAAAAATAGAAGCTTGTTTAGCATATAAAACTCAGTTTTATGATCCAACTTCCACAGAACCAATGACTCCCATCGCGACCAAAGATTTTTTAGAAAGTCTAACTTATAGAGCGCAAGATTTAGGAAGATTGAGTGGAGTAGAATATGCAGAAGGTTTCACAACTGAAAAGTTATTAGCATTTAAAAATTTTGAAGGAATTATTTGTTAATTGTTTTAAAAATTTTATATATTTGCACACGCAAAAACGGTGATTGTAGCTCAGTTGGTTAGAGCGTCGGATTGTGGTTCCGAAGGTCGTGGGTTCGAGACCCATCATTCACCCAAAAAAAAAGCATCCTAATTCTGGATGCTTTTTTATTTTATGGATGTTTTAGAAATTCTACGCTTTGGTGATGCTGTCCAGAACTAGAGTTACAGGACCATCATTCAGTAAAGATACTTTCATATCTGCCCCGAAAATTCCACTTTCTGTTTTTAATCCAGATTTAGCAATCTCAGATTTAAAATATTCAAATAAAGGAATGGCTTTTTCTGGTTTTGCTGCTTTTATATAAGAAGGTCTGTTGCCTTTTTTGTAATCAGAGATTAAAGTAAATTGGCTTATGCATAAAATTTCTCCCGCTACATCTTTTACAGAAAGGTTCATTTTTCCTTCAGTATCCGAAAAAATTCTTAAGTCTACCACTTTTTTAATTAACCAATTGGCATCTTCTTGAGTATCGTTTTCGTCTACGCCGATGAGAAGGAGCAAGCCTTGAGAAATTTCTCCTACAATTTTTCCTTCTACTACTACAGATGCTTCTTTTACACGTTGAACTACTATTTTCATGCCTCTAAATTAATTATAAATATTTAAAATGTTGGTAGAAGAATTATAATTATAAAAATATTGTTTCAGAGGATAAGGACTTACAGAAGCTGGCGCTCCAGAATTAAGAAACCATTTTGCATTGTCTTTTTTGCAAATAACCAAACTTCCATTTTCTACTTCTAATGTAGTGTCTGCAGATGGACAAATATGTGGCGCGTTTCTATCATAAATTTTGAAACCATCATTGGTTCTATAAACGATTAAGCCTCTGTTTCCAGATTGCTGTTCTGAGACGTAAATCCAGCCTCCAATATTGTTAAGAGGATAATAAGAAGGTAGGCTTAAATTGAGCTGAACAGAAATAAATTGATTGGGAAAACAACTGGTAGTTTCTTCTCTGTTAGAACAAGAGTTGAGCGTTTTTAATGCGCTGAAAGCCAGTAAAATTGGGATAATTATTTTTAAAAGGCTTGGTTTCATATTAAAATTAATCATATCTTTGTAACTCGAAATTTTAATGAATATTGTCCGGCAAAGGTCGGATTATTTTTTTATATTAACATTAACGCAAAATAACCAGATATGAGTAAAGTAATGAATTATGTAACCAAAGAAGGTTTGGAAAAAATGAAGGCAGAGTTAGAACTACTCGAAAGCATAGAAAGGCCTAAAATTACTCAACAAATCGCAGAAGCAAGAGACAAAGGAGATTTATCTGAAAATGCAGAATATGACGCAGCGAAAGAAGCGCAAGGTTTGCTAGAAATGAAAATCTCTAAAATTAAAGATACTATCGCAAACTCTAAAGTGATTGACGAAAGTCAATTAGACACTTCTAAAGTTTCTATTCTTTGTACCGTTCGTCTTAAAAATAATGCGACCAAACAAGAACAAAAATTCACATTGGTTCCAGATAATGAATCTGATATTAAAGCAGGGAAAATTTCTGTAAATACTCCTATTGCAAAAGGATTATTAGGTAAAGCTGTAGGTGAAACTGCGGAGATTGTATTGCCAAATGGAAATAAACTTTCTTTTGAAGTTTTAGAAATTTCATTGTAATTTTAATCTTTAAAATTTACAAATTATGAGTTCTATATTCACCAAAATTGTAAACGGAGAAATCCCTTGCTACAAAATCGCTGAAGACGAAAATTATTTGGCTTTCTTAGATGTAATGCCATTAGCAAAAGGTCATACTTTAGTGATTCCAAAGAAAGAGGTAGACTTAATCTTTGATTTAGAATCAGAAGATTTTAAAAATCTTTGGGGATTTGCTCAACAAGTAGCCAAAAAAGTTGGAGCAGCGATGCCATGTGTAAGAGTGGGAGTGGCAGTGATAGGATTAGAAGTTCCTCATGCGCACATTCATTTGGTTCCTATGAATACCATGCAAGACCTTAATTTTGGAAACGAAAGGCTGAAACTTTCACCAGAAGAATATCAAGAAATTCAAAATAAAATAATTAACTCTTAAAATATATTAACTCAAATTTCATAGCGAAGTTTGAGTTTTTTCAAAAATAAAAAGAATGAATCCTAATCAATGCTCATTTTGTGGAAGAAAAAAATCTGAAGTTGAAATTTTAATCTCAGGACAAAATGGATTTATCTGTGAAAACTGTGTAGAGCAAGCGCATGCTATCGTAAAAGAAAGTTTACATGAAGATGAGTTTTCGCCAGTTACCTCGATTGAAGAACTTAAAAAACCTAGAGAAATTAAAGAATTTCTAGACGAATATGTAATTGGTCAAGATCAAGCCAAAAAACAATTGTCTATAGCAGTTTATAACCATTATAAAAGACTTCTTCATAATAAAGACGAAAATAAATCTGTAGAAATAGAAAAGTCTAACATAATTATGGTGGGCGAAACAGGAACGGGGAAAACACTTTTAGCAAAAACGATTGCTAAGCAATTAAACGTTCCGTTTTGTATTGTAGATGCTACTATTTTAACAGAAGCAGGTTACGTAGGAGAAGATGTAGAAAGTATTTTGTCTAGACTTTTAATGGTGGCGGATTATGATGTGGAAAAAGCAGAAAAAGGAATTGTTTTTATTGACGAAATTGATAAAATTGCTAGAAAATCAGACAATCCGAGTATTACCAGAGATGTTTCTGGTGAAGGCGTTCAGCAAGGTTTATTGAAGCTTCTAGAAGGAAGTATTGTAAATGTTCCACCACAAGGAGGAAGAAAACATCCTGACCAAAAATACATTCAAGTAAACACTCAAAATATTTTATTTATTGCAGGTGGAGCATTTGATGGAATTAAAGAAATCATCGAGAGAAGACTCAATAAGCAAGCGATAGGTTTCAGTACAGATAAACATTCTAAAGTAGAAGAAGAAAGCTATATTTTAGAAAAATTAAATGCTACAGATTTAAGAAGTTTCGGGCTTATTCCTGAATTGTTAGGTAGGTTTCCAATTGTTACTCATTTGGATAAACTGACCAAAGAGACAATGCTTAGAATCCTTACAGAACCTAAAAATTCTATCATTAATCAATTTGTAGAGCTTTTTAGGTTAGACGGAGTAAAACTTGATTTTACGGATCAAGCTCTTGAAAAAATTGTAGACTATACCATTGACAAGGGTTTAGGAGCAAGAGGTCTTAGAGGTACTACTGAGAAGGTTCTCGAGGATTATATGTATAGAATAGATGAGTTAGAAAAAGAACTTAGAATAGATGGCGGAAATATTTTAGAACCATAAATTTAACTTAAGAATTTTGTAATATTTTAAAACTAAAGAATATCTTTACAACATGAAAAGAAAATTTTTATTCCTCCCTTTTTTACTATTGAGTTTTTTTATTTCAGCTCAATTTACCATTAAGGTAGAATCTCCAAAAGATTTTTTATTTAAGGAAGCTTATCTTTATTCGCTAAACGGGTCTAAAGATATTTTATTAGATAAAGTAGAGAAAAAGAATAATGTTTGGTTTTTTAATGTGAGTAAAAATTATGTGGGTATGCTAAAAATATATTTTCCACAGGCTAATACCTCATTAAATTTTATTTCTGAAAATAAAGATATAGACCTTAGTTTCGAAACAAAGAACAATAAAGTAAATCAAATAGACTATAAAGATGAATCAAATAAGATTTTTTATGCTATTCAAGACCAGCAAATAAAAAAGGAGCAAATTTTACCTGCACTTAATCAGATTCAAACATTTTATAAAGAAAATTCTGCATTTGGCAGTGCCTTAAAAAGTGAAATTTCAGCATTAAATGAAGAAATTGTTTTTAATGAAGATGAGCACCCTTTTTTAAACTATTATTTTAAGACTTATCAAAATTATATAAAAGAAACTAACTCTAAAAAGAATATTACCAATGAAGATATTGTTTCTTTTTTAAATAATACACAAAACTACTTAGAAACCTCTTCATTGCTCAAGCCAATTTTAATGGTTTTTTTAAGCAATACAAGCAGATCAAGTTTAGGCGATGAAGTAGATAAATTACTTACAACTGTAAATGTAGAAACACCTCGCGGACAAACTATACTTTCAGAATTAATTGAAGTTTTTAATGTTTACAACATTAAAGATTTAAAAGAAAAATATCTTACAGAGGCCAAAAATCTAAAATGCACCATCAATGATAGATTAGCCCATACTATAAAATCTAATTCGAATATAGAAATTGGAAAGATTATTCCCAATAATACTTTCTTAAATCCTGTAAATACTAAAGTGAAATCTCTTCACGACGTGAAAGCAGATAAAAAGATTATCATATTGTGGTCTTCTACTTGTTCTCACTGCGAAAAAGAAATTGGCGAAATGGTGCTTCAGTATAATAAATTGAAAGAAAAAAATATAGAAGTAGTAGGACTTTCTTTAGATTCTGATGCGAAGTCTTATTCAGATAAAGTAAAAATGCTGCCTTGGATTAATGATACAGAACTCAAAGGTTGGTACAGCAGTTATGTAGATACTTATAACGTACATGCTACACCAACTTTCTATATCGTAGATGCTAAGAATAAGATTATAGCAAACCCAGATAACTTTTCTGAAATTTTAGAATTATTACAGCTAAAATAATTTGTAGACTTTAAAATTATTTATATATTTGCACCACGAAAAACGGCGAGGTAGCTCAGGTGGTTAGAGCGTTGGATTCATAACCCAAAGGTCACGGGTTCAAATCCCGTCTTCGCTACAAGTTAAGCAATAAATATTCTAAATATTTATTGCTTTTTTTATAATATGATTTCTCATCAAATTTCTATTTTCACAAGAAAAATATTTTTTTTTGATCTTTCTAATTCTATTTTTAGTCAATAAAAAATTTATTGTCTCATAGTGAAATAATGATAAAAATTAGTTGAAAAAAGATGTAAAAAATTTTGTTAGTATAAAAGAAATATGTACTTTTACACCGCTTTCAATGAGCTATTGCTCGAAAGCATAAATTTTTTTTCATCATTTGTGTTTTTAGAATCGCATCCTAGGATGTGATTCTTTTTTTATGCCTTTCTTCGTTCGTATAACACAAGTAAATCAATGAAATAAGAGTAAGTAACGCTACCTTCTTGTTGGTTTGATTTTAAGAAAATATCATTGGTAAAATAGAATATTTCGGCGATAAAAGAATCGTTTTTTTCTTTGAATAATCGTTCGTTTTTTAAATCACTTTTCACTTCTTTAGAGAGAAATAAATTTGCTTGAGCAGCAAACTCTGGATTAGTATTTCGCAATGCATTTACCAAACTTTTAGTTACATATAAATAAGCACTGTATTTGAGTTCAGAATTACCAGAATTATTACAAATCAGAAAGCCTATAAAATTAGCTTCTTGCTCCCTTGCAAAACCTAATTGATGCGCACTTTCATGAGACAAAGTGAAAGGAATGTAAGTGTGCGGTAACTCCGCGTTATACTGTGCTTCTGTGGTAAATGGATTGTAATAGCCAAGGATTCCTGTATAGCTTATCATTGGATTAAATAAGCTGGCTTTAAAGTTGTCAATGTTTGAAGTTTTAAACGGATAATATTCTTCTGGTAAGCGTTTTTGAGAATGAAGTATGCTTGACTTTAATACTTCAATATTTTTAATTTTGAATACATACTTTGTTTCAATTTTTTTTCTTTCTTGATTGGTTAATGCAATGTATTTTAAAGTAAGTTTTTCTAATTCTTTGGTGGAGATTTCTACTTTATTTTTGTCATAAAGAGGTTTTTGGAAATACAGCATTCCCCATGAAATTTGATAAATAAAATAAGAGATATTTAGTATAATCAATAGAACGCTAAAGTTACTATTCTTAATGCTTTTGAAAAGAAAAAGTAAAAGGAAAAAGATGAAAATAATATAAAAAATATCCCCAAAAGAAAATATAAAATGAGAGAAAAGCTCATTTTGAAATTCTTTTTTGAAATGAAAAAAAGTTGTGAATTGCTGAACGATTATTTCGTTTTTTGAAAAGATATAGAATAAAAGAAATTGGGCAAACAATAAGCCTGCCCAAAATAATGATTGTTTATTTTTTAAAAATTTTACCATACTAAAGCGCTTGCTCCAAGAATTGCAGCATCTGCTTCTTGTAAGTCACTGTACAAAATTTTAACTTTATTTTTGAAAACTTGTAATAAGTTGTCTTCCATAGCTTGTCTAGTTGGCTTCATGATAAGGTCACCAGCTTTGGTTAATCCACCGAAAAGTACAATGGCTTCAGGTGCAGAAAAATGCACGAAAGTAGCTAAAGCTTCTCCTAAAATTTGACCTGTAAATTCGAAAACTTCATTGGCTAGAGAATCTCCTTGTTCTGCGCATTTAAATACGGTTTCACTGGTTAATTCATTGATAGGATAATTTTCTAATAAACTAGGCGAGTGCTGAGTTTCTTGTAATAATTCAATAGCGGTATCTCTTACACCTGTTGCAGATGCGTAAGCTTCTAAAGAACCTTTAAGTCCAGTTCCTTTATGCTCTCTACCACCATTTCTTACAATTACGTGACCTAATTCTCCCGCAAAACCGTTATGTCCTAAAACGATTTTTCCATCAATGATAATTCCGCTTCCTACTCCAGTTCCTAAAGTAATGGTGATGAAGTTTTTCATTCCTTTAGCAGCACCATATTGCATTTCTCCTACAGCAGCAGCATTAGCATCATTAGTTAATTTAGCAGGAATGTGGAATTTCTGTTCTAGAAGTTCAGCCATAGGAATAATGCCTTTCCATTTTAGGTTAGCAGCATATTCTATCGTTCCTTGATAATAATTAGCATTAGGAGCGCCCATTCCTATTCCTACGAATGCTTCTGGGCCGCCATATTGCTCAATCATAGGATTTAGTTTTTCTGCTAAATCATCTATAAAAGCTTCTACGTTATCATGTTCATTGGTTTTAATTCTGTCTTGAACTAGAATTTCACCTTTTTTATTTACGATACCAAATTTGGTATTGGTACCACCTACATCGATACCAATTGCATATTTTTCTTTCATGTTAGTCAACTTTAATGTCTTTATTTACGTTTTTGCTTCCTACTAATGCATAGAATAGCATATAAGTAATTCCTATAACTACTACCCAATAACTCTGTACATATCCGAAGATATCAGCAGCATAACCTTGAACAGCCGGGATAATTCCACCACCACAAACCATCACCATGAAAATACCAGATGCAGCTGCAGTATATTTTCCTAATCCTTCTGTAGCTAAGTTAAAGATTCCTCCCCACATTACAGAAGTACATAATCCACATAATACCAATAGCATAATACTTACTGGAACTTGAGCTAATCCGAAAGAAATATCAGATTGGAAAACAGGCATACTTACCATTTGGTCTTTTGGTAAGAAGATAGCTAAAAGTACAAATACCAATCCTAGAACTGCTGCGAAACTTAACATTGATTTACTAGAAAATTTAGAACCTAAAACACCTCCAGTTAATCTTCCTACTAACATTAAAAACCAATATGTTCCTACTACAGTTCCTGCAGTGGTAGCATTAATTTGTAAATCACCAGTCATATAAAGATTAGCAATATTCGGGATTCCTACTTCTACACCTACATATACGAAAATTGCAATTGCTCCTAATACGAAATGTCTGAATGAAAGTGGACTGTGTGTATTTTTTTCTGTGCTTTTCTCTGCTACAATGTGTGGCTCTGGAATGCTCATTGAATATAATACGACAAATGCCAAAACAAAAATTCCTATTGCTAAGAATAATGCTGGATTAGCATCTGAAATAGTAGCTTTTGCTACATCTCCCATTAGATAACCTACTAATACTGGAACGATAGTAGCTCCCATAGAATTTAAAGTACCACCGAATTGTAATAACTGGTTACCTCTTTTTCCTTCTCCTCCTAAAGTATTTAGCATTGGGTTTACTACAGTATTTAGCATACACATAGAGAAACCACCTACAAATGCTCCGATTAAATAAACGGCAAAACTTTCGATTTTACCAGAGAAGAAAGTAATTGCTACACCAGCAATACCTACCAAAATTGCAGTAAGAGCAGTTTTTTTATAACCAATTTTTTGCAGCATTAAACCTGCAGGAATTCCCATGAAAGCATAGGCAAGAAAATTGGCAAAATTACCTAATTGTGAAAGTAAATTACTTGCCTGAAATTGGTTTTTTACAATTACTCCCATCGGATTTTGTAAACCTGTAACGAAGGCAATCATAAAAAAGAGTGCAAACATCATTGCAATCGGTAAAGCATAGCTTTGTTTGTTTTGGTTAGTGTCCATATTTTTGTTTTTAATTTATTTTATAAATCCTGAGCAGAAATTATGCTAACAAATATATTATTATTTTATCAAAATGATATAATAGATTTTTTAATTATTTTGAAGGGTAAATTTAATAAGATTATGTGAAACTTCTTTCAATTCTTGTATGTTTTTTGTTGGCTCTAAAATCTCATTAAAATAAATTTTAATTTTTCCTGGATAGCCTTTTCCATGGTCAAAAGGAAACATTTCTTTCAATCCTACAATCGTAAAAACAGCAAGTGGAGACTGGTGTTTGTTAGATAAAATAAAAGCTCCATCTTTAAATTTGTCTAAAATGATAGACGTGTCATCTGGAACGCCACCTTCTGGAAAAATCACAATGCTGTCTCCTTCTTCCATACGTTCTGCGCATCTTTCATAGACTTCTGCTCTGCTTTTGGGCGAACTTCTGTCTACCATTACACAGATTCTTTTATAAATAGTACCGAAAATAGGAATTTTCACCAATTCCTTTTTGCCAACAAAACAAATAGGATGATGAGGGAATAATAAAACCGGAATAAAAATATCTACAATAGAAGTGTGATTGGCAATAATAACGTATTGTTGGTTTCTGTCAATTTTTTTATTGGTCTTATTAATGAGTTCATATCTAAAACCCATGCCGTAAAAAACACCTTTACACCAAAGTCTCACGAAAAAGTAAGCATATTTATAGTGTTCTTTTTTTATGGAGAGCAAATAAACAGGAATAAAGAATAGAATAAGTAAAATTCCAGCGAGTAAAACCATCCAGCCTCGCCAAAGATAATTAAGTGCTCTTTTCATGTTTTTAACCATTAAAAATTACGTTTTTCTTGATCGAATAATTAAGGATAGAAACCAATCCAATGGCGGCAATTTTACTTAAAATCTGTGGACTGAAGGTGTAAATAATCAGGTCTAGATTATCTCTAAAGATGGTATTGTAAAATAATTGGAAAAATAATAAACTCAATATGGTAGAGAAAAAAGAAATCACCATAAAATAAGCAAATTCCCTTTTTTTAGAGTGCTTCCCACGTTCGAAAACAAACCAAATACTTAAAAAATAATTGAAAACGATACCACAAGTAGTAGATAATATGTTGCTCAACGGAAAATGAATTCCGTGAAAATTAGTCTCACTAGAATAAAAACGTGGGATATTAACACTGAATAATTTAAAACTCCCAATTTCTACAATCGCACTTAAACCTCCCGCAATAATAAAAAATAGAACTTGCTTTTGTTTTAATAAAAGTTGTTTCATAAAATTTTCTTACTACAAATTTAAACTTAAATGTTAAAGTTTAATAAATTATCATTAATTATTTTTTTATAACAAAAAAATATATAATTTAGTATTACAAAATACGCCATCAAAACCTGATAAAAAATTCATTTTCAATTATATATGAAAGTGTTTTTTTTGTCTTGATACCAGAGAGTTCATTGATATTTACCACACCAAATCAAAAAATAAAAGTATGAAAACACCGAGACCATACAGAAAATTTCAGTTTAAGCAAGAGAAAATTAAGGACTTAGAAGAGCATAATCCCCGCTTCAAAAGAATTTATTCAGAATTCGAAAATCTCACAGACGAAATATGGGACATAGAAACTGGAGATAGAGCTTCTGTGCCAGATGATTTTATGTTTGCCCTTAAACTACAGACTCATTATTTAGAAGATGAAATAGAACATTGGCTAGACCTAAAAGATGAGGAAAGCATAGAATAAAAAAGATTTTCCTAATTTAGCAATTTAAACGCTTTGTGTATGATTGCAATTGTTGACGGTGGTTCTACAAAATGTGACTGGGTAATTCTAGATCATTCTGGTAAGATTTCTCAAAAGACCGAAACACTCGGTTTTAATCCAAATATTATTAATGCAGATTTGATTCCTCAAGAAATTGAGAAGAATCAGCATCTGTATTTTCTTAAAGAACATTTAAAAGAAATTTATTTTTACGGTTCTGGTTGCGGAACTCCAGAAAATGCGGCTTTGGTAGAAGTTAATTTACAAAAAGCATTTCCACATGCTAAAGTGATTGTAAAAGAAGATATGACAGCCGCTGCTTATGCAGCTTACAATGGTAAACCTGCAATTGTTTGTATTCTAGGAACAGGTTCTAACTCTTGTTTTTTTGATGGAGGAACCGTAAGAAGAGATTTGCCATCACTAGGTTTTTTAATTGGTGACGAAGGAAGTGGTTCTGCGCTTGGTAAACAATTGTTGCGCAGATTTTTCATGAAAAAATTACCCAAAGATTTACACGAAGATTTCATGGCTACTTATCATCTTACCATAGAAGATGCCATCAGAAATATGTATCACAATCCTAGAGCTAATGCTTATCTCGCAGAATTTAATAAATTTGTAGTCCTCAAAAAATCACATCCATATTTTCAAAATATGATATTTGATGAGATGAAAAATTTCTTTGAATATCAAGTGCTTCCTTATGAAGAAGCCAGAGAAGCAGAGATTAACTTTATTGGTTCTATCGCTTTTGTGTACGAAGATATTTTGAGATCTGCCGCCGCAGAACTTAATCTTACCGTAGGAAAAATTGTACAAAGACCTATAGAAAGCCTAGTAGAGTATCATAAAAAATACATTTTCAATCAAGAGGAATAAAAAATATTTCCTCTTCTTTTTTTAATATAGAATTTACTTTTAATTAAATTTTTAAAAATTTATGTCAAATAAAACGCATAGAGATCAAGAGCAATTTAGAAACGCAGCGCTTGATTATCACAGAAATGAACCTAAAGGAAAAATAGAAGTCATTCCCTCTAAACCTCACTCTTCGCAGAGAGATTTATCATTAGCATATTCACCAGGTGTAGCAGAACCTTGCTTAGAAATCGAAAAAAATCCTTCTACTATATATGAATATACCACCAAAGGAAACTTAGTAGCCGTAATTTCAAATGGGACTGCGGTTTTAGGATTGGGAGACATCGGTGCAGAAGCTTCTAAACCAGTAATGGAAGGAAAAGGATTATTGTTTAAAATCTTTGCAGATATCAATGTTTTTGATATTGAGATTAACGAAAAAGATCCAGACAAATTTATAGAAATCGTTAAAGGAATTTCGCCCACTTTTGGAGGAATCAATTTAGAAGATATCAAAGCGCCAGAAGCTTTCTACATAGAACAAAGACTGAAAGAAGAGCTTAATATTCCTTTGATGCATGATGACCAACACGGAACTGCCATCATTTCTGCAGCAGCATTAATTAATGCTTTAGAATTGGCAGATAAAAAAATAGATGAGGTGAAAATGGTGGTAAATGGAGCAGGAGCAGCAGCAATTGCTTGTACCAAATTATACATTGCACTAGGTCTTAAAAAAGAAAACGTATTGATGTGTGATTCTAAAGGAGTAATTAATCATAAGAGAGAAAATCTTACTCCAGAAAAATTAGATTTTATAGCACAAACAGATATTTCTACGTTGGAACAAGCTTTAGAGGGAGCAGATGTTTTTGTTGGTTTGTCTAAAGGAGATGTTATGACTGCAAAAATGCTTAGTTCAATGGCGGAAAATCCTGTGGTTTTTGCTTTGGCAAATCCTACTCCAGAGATTGACTATAATCTTGCCATCGCAACGAGACCAGATGTTATTATGGCAACTGGTAGAAGTGATTTTCCTAATCAGGTGAATAACGTTCTTGGTTTCCCATATATTTTCAGAGGTGCATTAGATGTACAAGCTACTGGAATTAATGAAGAAATGAAATTGGCTGCTGTAAAAGCAATCGCAGAATTAGCAAAAGAGCCGGTTCCTGAAATGGTGAAATTGGCTTACAATGTTAAAAATATAGGATTTGGTAGAGAATATTTCATTCCGAAACCATTTGATAATAGATTATTAACCAAAGTTTCCATTGCAGTAGCAAAAGCGGCTATGGAAAGCGGAATTTCTAGAAAACCGATTGCCGATTTTGAAGAATATGAAAATCAGTTGCTAGACAGAATGGGTAGAGATGAAAAACTCATCAGAATGATGCAAAACAGAGCGCGTTCTAACCCAAAACGTGTTACGCTAGGAAATGCTGAAGAATATAATGTACTGAAGGCTGCTCAAATTCTTTATGAAGAAGGAATTGCTCATCCTATTTTATTAGGAGAGAAAAAATTCATCAAAGAACAAATGGAAAAATTCGGAATTCATTTAGATGTTCCGATTGTAGATCCAATGGATGATGACCAAGACGAAAATCGTAAAAAATACAGAGAAACGCTCTGGAGACTTCGCAATAGAAAAGGGGTAAATGAATATATTGCCAAAAGATTGGTAAGAAACAGAGATTATTTTGGACCACTCATGTTGCAACATGGTGACACGGATGCACTCATTGTAGGATATTCTAAAAATTACAGAACCGTTCTGAGACCTGTTTTAGAAATTATAGAAAAAGCAAAAGGAGTAGATAAAATTGCATCTATGATGATGATTTTATCAGATAAAAAGCCTTATTTCTTTGCTGATACTTCTATCCATGTAAATCCTACACCAGAAGAAATGGCCAACATCGCGAAGATGGCAGAGTTTGCGATTAAATCTTTCGCAATTCAACCAAGAATTGCCATGCTTTCTTATGAAAATTTCTCGGCCAATTCTGAGACTTCTAAAAAAGTAGCAAAAGCAGTGAATATTCTACATCAAAAATATCCAGATATGATTGTAGATGGAGAGTTTCAGCCAGATTTTGCAATGAGTGCAGATCATCTTCAGGATTATCCTTTCTCAAAATTAGGAAAAACTCCAGCCAATACTTTTATCTTCCCGAATCTAGAAAGTGCTAATCTTTCTTATAAAATTATCAGAGGAATGAAAGTAGCACAAGTAGTAGGACCTATTTTATTAGGACTAAAACAACCTGTTCACGTTTTACAAATGCGAGCAAGTGTAGATGAAATTGTAAACTTGGCAACTATAGCCGTTTTAGATGCTCAAATGCGCGAAAATCAATAATATTTAAACCGAGAATTTTCTCGGTTTTTTTATTGTTAAAATTTTTTTTCCTCAAAAATAATTATCTAATTTTAGCCTTAAAATTAAAATTATGTTCAGCATAAAGTCAAAATTCTTATTAGCAGTAGTATTAATTTCTGGTTACGCTCATTCTCAAGAAGTTGTAAATAAACCGTACTACAATTACCAAACTAAAGAGTATCAATCTAAAAAGTCTGTTTTCGTAAATTCTTTGTTGAAAAAGATGACTCTAGACGAAAAACTAGGTCAACTTAATCTTCCTGGAGCTGGTGATATTACCACGGGACAAGCTCAAAGTTCTGATATTGCAAAGAAAATTCAAGAAGGAAAAGTAGGTGGTCTCTTTAATATTAAAGGAGTAGAAAAAATTAGAGAAGTTCAAAAAATTGCCGTAGAGAAAAGCCGTTTAAAGATTCCTTTGCTTTTCGGGATGGATGTAATTCATGGTTATGAAACCAATTTTCCTATTCCTCTAGGTTTGGCTTCTTCTTTTGATACTCAATTAGTGCAGCAATCTGCAAGAGTAGCAGCAAATGAAGCAAGTGCAAGTGGTATTAACTGGACTTTCTCGCCAATGGTAGATATTTCTAGAGATCCAAGATGGGGAAGAGTAGCAGAAGGAGCTGGAGAAGATCCTTATTTAGGTTCCGAAATGGCAAAAGCAATGGTTTTTGGTTATCAAGGAAAAGATTTATCTCTTAATAATACGATAATGGCTTGTGTAAAACATTTCGCGTTGTATGGAGCTCCAGAAGCTGGTAGAGATTATAATACAGTAGACATGAGCCACGTAAGAATGTATAATGAATACTTTCCTCCATATAAAGCTGCTGTAGACGCAGGTGTAGGCTCTGTGATGGCTTCTTTTAATGAAGTAGACGGAATTCCTGCAACAGGAAACAAATGGTTAATGACAGAAGTTCTTAGAAATCAATGGAAATTCAAAGGTTTCGTGGTGACTGATTATACAGGTATTAATGAAATGATAGACCACGGAATGGGAGATTTACAGCAAGTTTCGGCTTTGGCAATGAACGCTGGTGTAGATATGGATATGGTAGGCGAAGGTTTTCTTACTACCCTTAAAAAATCTGTACAAGAAGGAAAAGTAAATATCAAACAAATTGATTTAGCCGTAAAAAGAATTCTTGAAGCAAAATATGATTTAGGACTTTTTGAGGATCCATATAAATATTGTGATGCAAACAGATCAAAAAATGAGGTTTACAGTCAGGCAAACAGAGATATGGCCAGAAATATTGCAGCACAGTCAATGGTTTTAATGAAAAACACCAATGAAATTCTTCCTTTAAAATCTCAAAAAAATATTGCTGTAATTGGGCCATTAGCAGACAATGCTGAAAACATGCCGGGAACTTGGAGCGTTGCTGCAAAACATAAAGATGCGATTTCGCTTTTAGCAGGTCTTAAAAAGACTTTCGGTAATTCTGTGAATTTTACTTATGCTAAAGGTTCTAATATAGATTATGATGCAACTTTCGAACAAAACGCTGCTATGTTTGGCAAAAACACTTACAGAGACAGCAGAAGCAAAGAAGAAATGCTGAAAGAAGCAGTTGAGGTTGCTAATAAAGCAGATGTAATTCTTCTTGCCATTGGCGAAACTGCTGAAATGAGCGGCGAATCTAGTTCTAGAACCAATATTTCTATTCCACAAGCTCAAAAAGATTTATTAAAAGAATTGAAAAAAACAGGTAAGCCAATTGTTTTGGTATTATTTGCAGGTAGAGCAATGGAAATCAATGAAGAAAGTGAATTAGCAGATGCTATTCTTAATGTATGGTTCCCAGGTTCAGAAGCTGGTTTAGCAATTTCGGATGTACTTTTTGGTAAAGTAAATCCTTCAGCTAAATTACCGATGACTTTCCCAAGAAGTGTAGGTCAAGTTCCTATTTTTTACAATCACAAAAATACAGGAAGACCACTTTCTCAATCATCAACTGAAAAATGCCAATTTGATAAATTCCGTTCTAATTATTTAGATGAATGTAACACTCCGCTTTATCCTTTCGGTTATGGTTTAAGTTACACTCAGTTTGCTTACAATAATCTAAATGTAAGTTCTAAAAATTTAAAAGGAAATCAAACCTTAAAAGTTTCTGTAGAATTGAAAAATTCAGGAAAATACGATGGTGCTGAAGTTGTACAATTATATGTAAGAGATTTAGTAGGTAGCAATACAAGACCAGTAAAAGAACTGAAAGGTTTCCAAAAAATATTCTTAAAAGCAGGAGAATCTAAAACGGTTACTTTTAATGTAACTCCAGAAGATTTAAAATTCTATGATAATAACCTAAAATACGATTGGGAATCTGGTGAATTTGAAATTTTTGTAGGAGGTGATTCTCAAAAGACCGTTTCTCAAAAAATCACTTGGAATAAATAAATCTCAAAATATGAGAGCTTTTATCATCGCATTGTTTTCTGTTGTGTTCTTTTCGGCACAGCAGAAAACTTATTGTAATCCTATTAATATAGATTACGGATATACTCCCATTCCTAATTTTGCAACTCAAGGAAAACATAGAGCAACTGCAGACCCAGTAATTGTTAATTTTAAAGGAAAATACTTCCTTTTTAGTACCAATCAATGGGGATATTGGTGGAGTGAAGACATGTTAAATTGGAATTTTATTTCTAGAAAATTCTTAAAACCCGAAAACGAATTTCCAAACAAGGAAGCAGGAAAAGTAGACCATAAATTAGATGTTAATCATCAAGTTTATGATGAATTATGTGCACCTGCGGTTTTCGAAATGAATGATGAATTGTATGTAATAGGTTCTACACACGGGCCATATTTTGCCATTTGGAAATCTAAAAATCCTACAAAAGATGAATGGGAAATTGCTGTAGATAATTTTAAAGTTGGAGCATGGGATCCTGCCTTTTTGTATGATAAAGATTTGAAAAAACTCTTCCTCTATTGGGGTTCTAGTAATGAATTTCCACTTCTAGGAACTGAGATTAATACACAAACATTGCAATCTGAAGGTTACGTAAAACCATTGATGTCTTTGCATCCAGATGATCACGGTTGGGAAAGATTTGGAGAATATAATGATAATACTTTCCTCAAACCATTTATGGAAGGAGCTTGGGTAACTAAGCATAATAATAAGTATTATCTGCAATATGGCGCTCCTGGAACTGAGTTTAGCGGTTACGCAGATGGAGTTTATGTGAGTAATAATCCGCTGGAAGGATTTTCTTATCAAAAACACAACCCTTTCTCATATAAACCCGGTGGTTTTGCAAGAGGAGCAGGACATGGTGCTACTTATCAAGATAATTTCGGGCAATATTGGCATGTTTCTACCATTGTCATTAGCCAAAAAAATAATTTTGAAAGAAGGATTGGAATTTGGCCAGCTGGTTTTGATCAAGATGATGTGATGTACAGTAATACAGCTTACGGTGATTATCCTACTTATCTTCCATATAAAAATGCAGACCATATTAAAGGATTGTTTACAGGTTGGATGTTATTAAATTACAATAAACCTGTTAAAGTTTCTTCTACTTTAGGAAGTTTCCAACCCAATTTTGCAGTAGATGAAGATATTAAAACGTATTGGAGTGCTAAAACTGGTGGCGCTAATGAATATATACAAACAGATTTAGGCGAAAGATCCTTAGTGAAAGCTATTCAAATCAATTTTGCTGACCAAGATGCTGAGTTTTTAGGCAAAACTTTAGGTAAATCTCATCAATATAAAATCTACGCTTCGGATGACGAGAAAAACTGGAAATTAGTGGTAGACAAGTCAAATAACACCAAAGATGTACCTCACGATTATATAGAAATAGAGAAACCATTTACCGCAAGATATCTAAAAATTCAAAATATTAAAATGCCTACTGGCAAATTTGCCATCAGTGGATTGAGAGTTTTCGGAAATGGAAGTGGAGAAAAGCCTCAAAAAGTAGAAATTTTTGTGGTTCTGAGAAATCCAAAAGAAAAAGCAGGAGAGAGAAGAAGTTCATGGTTAAAATGGAAGCAAAATAACTTAGCAGATGGCTATGTAATTTACTTTGGAAAGTCTCCAGACAAGATGTACGGAAGTATTATGGTTTATGGTAAGAATGACTATTATTTTACAGGGATGGACGCTGCAGATACCTATTATTTTAAGATAGAGGCCTTCAATAATAATGGTATTTCAGAAAAAACAGAAATTGCAAAAGTTGAGTAATTCATAAAAAAGAGCCTGTGCAAAGGCTTCAGATTTCTTTTTTTAATGATTTTTAACATTTTTTTTAAAAAATTAACAAAATAAATGTTATGGATTAAATAAAATTGTACATTTGATTTTATATTTTGTCTCAAAATAAGATAATAAAAAATAATTTTTAATTCATTATTGTTATGGTGAAAAACACTGTGAAATTAACAAGTATGATAGCTGCAATTTACTTATTTGCAGGATATCAAGAATTAAGCGCTCAAACAAAAGATTCGCTTAAAGAAAAACAAATACAAGAGGTCGTAATGATTGGGTATGGTAGTAGAAAAAAAGTAGATAATACTACTTCTATTAGCTCTTTAAACCCAGAAGAAATTACAAAAACAAAAGTTCTTAATGCTACTCAAGCTATTCAAGGGAAAGCTGCAGGTGTAACTGTAATCGCTTCTGATTTACCCGGTTCTACGCCTACGGTAATTATTAGAGGCTTAGGTACTGCGGAAAGTGGAAGAACTCCACTTTATGTTGTTGATGGTATGTTTGTTGATAATATTAATAATATTAACTCAAACGATATTCTCACTTATGATATTTTGAAAGATGCATCAGCTTTGGCTATTTATGGAAACAGAGCTGCAAATGGAGTAATTATTGTAACAACTAAAAGTGGAAAAGGAAAAAAAATCACTGTTGAATATGATGGATTTACAGGGGTGAGAATGCCGTTGAAAAAAGTTAAAATGGCAGGTAGTAATTTATTTTCATATTACACTAACACCGCGTTGTCAAGTACAAAATTTTCACAAGATCAACCAATTAATACCGATTGGTTTGATGCTATAACGCGTACGGGAACATATAACCAACATAATGTATCTCTTTCGGGTGCTTCAGAAAATGCTAAATACTTTTTAAGTTTAAGCAATTATGATGAAAAAGCTATTTTAAAAGGGTCTGATTTTAATAGAGCTACCGTTAGAACGAATAATGAATTTAAGGTAAGCAAAGGAATTACAATTTCTCAAAACTTTAGTGTAGCATTTAATAATGTTACACCTAAGCCTTTAGGTGTTTTCACTACAGCTTATAAACAATCTCCTATAGTTCCTTTATATTATCCTGACGGAAAATATGGAGTATCTTTTGTGGGGGCTAATGGATTTGCATCTCCTACAGGTTCTTCATTTAACAATGTAGGTAATCCTCTTGCACAATTAAATTTCTTTAAAGAAAGACAAAATGCAGTAACACTACAGGGAGGATTAAAATTAGATATGAGTATTTTAAAAGATCTAAAATTAACATCTCAATTTAATGGAGAATATTATAACTTTAAAAGTTATAACTATGCAGATTCTAAAGCAATTTGGCTAGCAGCTGATCCAACAAGAGTTTCTGCAAATTATTTATCAACAGATCCAACAAATCTATTAAATAATACCAAATCAGATTATTTTAATTGGGTACTGACAAATTACTTAACCTATAATAAAAGAATTGGAGTACATGATGTTGAGGCTACTGTAGGGATGGAAGTCTCTGAGAAAAGTGGAGAAAATTATTTCTACATGCAAAGAAAGAATATGATTCTAAATAGTAACTATTGGGATTTAAATGGTCAAAATTATCAAAGTCAAATTGTTACTGTAAACAGCATAAATAATAATAATAACAGAACGACATCTTATTTTGCTAGAGGTCAGTATAAGTTAATGAATAAATATTTAGTTACTGCCACAATTAGAAGGGATGGTTCTTCACAATTTATGGAAGGTAGCAAATGGGGTAATTTCCCAGCATTTGGCTTAGGATGGGTTATCTCTGAGGAAAACTTTTTAAAAGATAATTCTGTAATTAACCTTTTAAAATTAAGAGGAGGTTGGGGTAGATTAGGAAACCAAAATGTACGACTTAATATTTTACCTTTCGCTACAGGAGATGTATATAATTATGCATTTGGTGGTTTAACCTCTTCAAGTGGTAATACAATAGATCAAGTTTATGATCCAAATCTTTCTTGGGAAGTTACGGAAGAATCTACAGTTGGTTTAGATTATGAATTGTTAAATAGAAGATTAAGAGGTTCAGTAGATGTTTATAACAGAGTGACTAAAAATATCATTTTAGGAGCAATTCCTCTTCTGACTTCTGGTATTTCTAATTATGGTTATGCTCATTTAGGAGAAGTAACCAATAAAGGGATAGAACTTGGATTGAGTTGGGATGATAAAATCAATGAAAATTTAAGCTATAGCATTGGTGGTAATTATTCTTACAATGATAATAAACTGAATAAAGTAGCAACTAATATTAACCCAATCAGAGGTGGTAGTCTTGGTAATGGACAATACACTAAATTGCTTTCAGAATTGGCACTTAATCAACCTTTAGGAAGTTTCTGGTTATGGGAAGTTTCTGGAAAAGATGCCAATGGTAATTTTACCTATGTAGATGTAGATGGTGACGGTAGAACAGGAGCAAATGACTTGGATGATAGAAAATTTATGGGCTCATATATTCCTAAGTCTACATTTGGTGTTAATATAGGCTTGAAATATAAAAATGTAGATTTTTCAGCCAATGGATATGGAACATTTGGTGCTAAAGTTTATAATGGAAAAAAAGCTCAAAGATTCTCTGGAGAAAATATAGAATATAGTGTGGCTAATGATTTTTGGACCGCTACCAATACAGATTCTGCAAATCCAGCACCTTTTAATGCGGTTCCAATTGCGTCTGATTATTATTTAGAATCAGGAGATTTCTTTAGAGTAAATAACATCACTCTCGGGTATACATTAAGTAAAACTGTAGATTATCTTTCAAATGTTAGACTTTATGTAAGTGCTATTAACCCTATAATTATCCAGAAGTTTTCTGGATTCAGTCCAGAGCTTAATGCAAACGGGAATCCTTATGATTTAACAGGAGTAGAGCTAGATGCTTATCCTACTTTAAGATCATTTGTATTTGGAATTAATCTTAAATTTTAAAATTTGAAATCATGAATAAAAAAATAATATTATTGTCCTCTATTTTGCTTTTATCTTTGTCTTCACAAAGTTGTAGCAATGATTATTTAGATGTTCCGCTAACACAATCTATTTCAGCAGAAGACCTATCTTTATATAATAATAACGCAGGAGCTGAAGGATTCGTAACTGCTATTTATGCTAAATTTTTAGATTGGAATGTAAGTTCATTCTCATGGATTGGTATCACAAGTATTGCAAGTGATGAAGCAGATAAAGGCTCTTCTCCAGGAGATACAGGTGGCGATAAAAATTTATTAGACGCACTTAATTTTACTCCAACTGGAGGTTCTATAGAAGAAGTTTTCAAAGCTAATTACCAAATTGTAAATAGATGTAATCAGGCGCTATTTTTTATACCTCAGTTAAATAACGCAGATGCAGCACTAAGAGATAGATTAATTGGAGAAGCTAAGTTTCTTAGAGCATTTACTTATTTTACTTTAGTAAGAACTTACGGAGGCGTTCCTATTGTAGATCATGTCCCTGTACCAGGAAATGAAGACGATAGAGTAATGCAACTAACAAGAAAATCAAAAGAAGAAGTATATGCATTTATAGAAAAAGACTTAAGAGACGCTATTAATGCATTACCAGAAAAATCTGCTTATACAGGAGCAAACGTAGGTAGAGCTTCTAAAGGAGCAGCTTATGCTCTATTAGCTAAAGTTTCTTTATACCAAAAGAAATGGCAACAAGTTATAGACAACTGTAATATGGTTACTGGGTATTCATTAACTCCAGATTTCCAAGAAATTTATAAAATTACAGGTGAAAACAATGCTGAATCTATTTTTGAAATTCAAGGACAAGGCGGTATAGGTAAACCAGGAATACAACAATATTCTCAGACTCAAGGAGCTCGTGGAGCTGGAGGCTGGGGTTGGGGCTTTAGTACTCCTTCTCAAGGATTAGTAGATGCTTTTAATGAACAAGGTGATACTGAAAGAAGAGATGCAACCATCATTTTTAGAAATTCTACCCTTTATGATGGAAGAGTAGTTCCTGCTACAGTAGAAAATCCTTATTATAACTACAAAGCGTATTCGTCTAACTTCTCTGGTAATGATGATTCAGACGCTAATATCAGATATTTAAGATATGCAGAAGTTCTGCTTATGAAAGCAGAAGCTTTAAATGAACTTAACCAAACAAGTGCTGCTGCTCCATTCCTTAACCAAGTGAGAAACAGAGCGGGCTTAGCGAATACCACCGCTACAACTCAAGCAGATTTAAGAACAGCTATTTACAAAGAAAGAAGACTAGAATTGGCTTTTGAGCATGACAGATGGTATGATATTATTAGAACAGGTCAAGCTCAAGCTGCTATGGCTGCTAATGGAAAAACTTTTGTAGTTGGCAAGCATGAGGTTTATCCTATTCCTCAATCTTTTATCAATGAATCTAAAGGGTTGTCTCAACAAAATCCAGGTTATTAATCTTTAATTTAATTATTATGAAAAAACTTAAAATAAGTTCACTTTTTATTATTAGTGCTTTTTTGTTTAGTTGCGAAGATAGTATAGATAAAGAAAACTTGCCTATTCCATATCCAGCAATTGGAGGTTATGAAAATTCAGATGAAATAGCTTCAGGTGATTTAGTTGCTAAGTTTAGCTTTGAAGATAATCTTTCTGATTCAAGAAATAATATAACAGGAGCAGTACCAAATAATGTGGCTTATGCAGTAGGCGCTAAAGGTAAAGCTTATGATGGATCAGCAACTCAATTAAGATATGCAGTTGCTAATGCCAATTCAGCAATTACAGCACTCAATAATTTTACCATTTCATTTTGGATGAAATCAGCAAATACGGTTTCTCCAAGTACACCTGGTCAAGGAAAAGGTGCGCAAGGTATTTTTACAATAGTAAGACCAACAGAATTCTGGGGAGGTATAAATTTATATATTGAAAACCCTGATACAGCTTTTCCAGATAGAATAAGATTAAAATTAGGAGTGGAAAACGGCAGAAGTGCAGTAGTTTGGAGAGGTCAAAGTGTTATTATGAATATTGATGGGCAGAAAAACAAATGGATCCATGTTACGATGACATATGACTCTAACACTAGTAAGGTGAGTTGTTATTTAAATGGTGAACCAGCTAGTAATCTTAGTGGTTTTGCTTATGCTCCTGCAACAGGACTAATTGGCTCGGCTCCTTGGTTTTCAGACGATCCAGGCAGTATTGATAATACAAAAAATGTTCCAGGTTATGGCGTGTTACAAATGGTTGGAACAAACGGAAAGATTGTAATAGGAAATCACCAATTTGAAACCGTACCTTCTCAAAATGGAGGTGGTCAAGAAGATTGGGCAACAAGCTTCGCTGGTCAATTAGATGAGTTTAGAATATATAAAGCGGCATTAAAACCTAATGAAGTTTCATCATTGTATCAGCTCGAAAAGAACAATAGATAATAATAATTTTGAGCCATCTTTATGATGGCTCTTTTTAGATCCATTAATATGAAAAAAATATTGTCCATTTTTTTGATTTCATCTTTATTCTTATTCTCTTGCAACGACGATGATTCACCAAAAGGAGGAGGAACACCTTTACCTACAAATCCTACAGATCCTCCCAAAGCTTACACAGACCCAGAAATAATAGAAATGGTTCAGAAAGATGCGCTTAAATATTTTTGGGATTATGCACAATCTACTTCTAAACTGGCTAGAGAAAGATATCATACAGATAATCCTGGTCAAGATGCTCATGTAGTTTCAACTGGTGGTTCTGGTTTCGGATTGATGACGATTTTAGTAGGGATTAAAAATGGTTATGTTACTAGAACCGATGCCGTTTCTAGATTATCGACCGCTCTTAATTTCTTGCAAAATGCCAATCGTTTTCACGGAGCATGGCCACATTGGATGGATGGGAATACAGGGAATGTTATTCCTTTCAGCACAAAAGATAATGGAGGAGATTTAGTAGAAACTGCTTTTCTAGCTCAAGGTTTAATCTGTGTAAGAGAGTATTTCAAAAATTCTACAGATGCCACAGAATTAGCCATTTCAAAGAAAGCAGACGATTTGTGGAAAGGAATCGAGTGGAATTGGTATACTCAAGGTCAAAACGTTTTGTATTGGCATTGGTCACCCAATTATAATTTTGAAATGGACCACCAATTGCGAGGTTTTGATGAAACTTTAATCACCTATGTTTTAGCGGCGGCTTCACCCAATTATGCTATTGAAAAAACGGTTTACACCGAAGGTTGGGCAAGAAGTGGTGCTATAAAAACATCTTCCTCACAATACGGAATTCCTTTAATAGTTAATCATAACGGAGCTAACGGAACAGTTGGTCCTATGTTTTGGTCTCATTATTCTTTCTTAGGATTAGATCCTAGAGGTTTAAGAGATGACTATGTAAATTATGGCGATGCAGTGGTAAATCATTCTAAAATCATGTATCAGTACTGTGTTACCAATCCTAAAAGCTGGCAAGGATATAATTCTAAAAGTTGGGGTTTAACGGCAAGTTATTCCAGAAATCCCCAAACTGGAGGAGATGATTATGCAGCACATCAACCTAATAACGACTTAGGAATAATTTCGCCTACTGCTGCTATTTCGGATATGCCTTATACGCCTACAGAAAGTATGAATTTTTTAAGATTTTTATACAATGAAAATTATAAAAAATACATCGGTGTTGCAGGACCTTATGATGCATATTCTGTACATTACAATTGGGTTACTCCAAGATATTTAGCAATAGACCAAGGAACAATCGCGCCGATGGTAGAAAATCATCGTTCGGCATTTTTATGGCAATTGTTTATGAGTGCTCCAGATGTAAAACAAGGTTTACTAAAATTAGGTTTCCATTCTACTCAATATGGATTCTAAAAATTCATTCGAATAGATTTAATTATTAATAAAAATGAAAAAAATAATCATATTTCTTTTTGCAAGTTTCATGCTGAGTTCTTGTCAGTCTCAAAAAACCGTGACTGAGACCAAGAATACAGAAACTTCAAAATTAACAGACCAACAATTAATGGATAAGGTTCAAAAAGATGCACTCAAATATTTTTGGGACTATGCAGAACCAAATTCATTGCTCGGAAGAGAACGCTATCACGAAGACAATATCTATCCTCAAAATGATAAACATGTAGTGACTACAGGTGGTTCAGGTTTTGGATTAGCCACCGTTTTGGTAGGAGTAGAAAGAGGTTTTATTCCAAGAGATGAAGCCGTAAAAAGACTCAATACCATGATGGATTTCTTAGCGAAAGCAGATCGTTTTCACGGAGCTTGGAGTCATTGGATTAATGGAGAAACAGGAAAAGTAGTTCCTTTTGGCAGAAAAGACAATGGTGGAGATTTAGTAGAAACCGCTTTTCTCACTTCAGGGATTTTAATGGTTCGCGAATATTTTAAAGATGGTAATGCTGAAGAAAAAGCATTGGCTCAAAAATGTGATGAACTTTGGAAAGGAATCGAATGGAATTGGTATACCAAAGGTGGCGAAAAAGTCTTGTATTGGCATTGGTCACCAGAATATCAGTGGGAGATGAATTTCCCATTGCAAGGTTATAATGAATGTTTGATTACCTATATTTTAGCAGCATCATCGCCTACTCATGCTATAGATGCAGAAACTTATTATCAAGGTTGGACTAGAAACGGAGCTTACCTTACTGATAAGTCTAAGTACGGACTTCCGCTTTATGTGAAACACAATTATTCTGAGGAATACGGAGGTCCTTTATTTTGGGCACATTATTCGTACATTGGTTTAGACCCAACTGGTTTAAGTGATAAACTCATCAAGAATTATTTTGATTTGAATAAAAATCAAGTGCTTATCGATTATCAATATTGTGTAGAAAATCCTAAAAATTGGAAAGGTTACGGCGAAAATTATTGGGGACTTACCGCAAGTTACACCAGAAATAATGATGGTGGAGTAGGTTATACAGCGCATCAACCTACAGAAGATAGAGGTGTGATTACGCCAACTGCTGCGTTGAGTAGTTTTCCGTATTCGCCTAAAGAATCGATGAATTTTTTAAGATTTATGTACACGCAGAAACCAGAATTTATTGGTAGTGCAGGTCCTTTTGATGCGACTTCTATTCATTATGATAATTGGTTTACACCACGTTATTTGGCTATTGACCAAGGAACAATAGCTCCCATGATTGAAAATTATAGAACAGGTTTCCTTTGGAAGTTGTTTATGAACGCACCAGAAATCAAACAAGGGCTTAAAAAATTAGAATTCAAATCAGAGAAGTATAACATTAAATAAATATGAAGATGAAATTCATTTTAAAAATCACGGCATTACTTGCATTTGGTTTTATCAGTCAAGCAAATGCTCAAGAAATAAAAGCAGAATTCAAGAAAGAAGTAAAAGTAGAAAAAAATATTTCTTACGTTTTTGATTATCCTCAAAACGCTAAAGGAAATGTTCCGTTGATTGTTTTTTTACACGGTTCTGGCGAAAGAGGAACCAATTTAGAAATGGTAAAAGCGCACAGTCCGTTTACCTATAAAAATTTAATGCAGGAACCCGTGGCAATTCTTGCACCGCAATGTCCCGAAAATATGTGGTGGGATACACAAGCCGTATATTTTTTGATTCAAGAAATCGTGCAGAAATATAAAATAGATGCTTCTAGAATTTACCTCACAGGTTTATCTATGGGAGGTTGGGGAACATTGAAATTGGCAGGAGAACATCCTGAAATGTTTGCAGCAGTAGCTTCTGTTTGTGCACCTACAGACAGAGTAATGTTGGCGAATATTCATAATTATAAAGATATGAACCTTAAAATTTTTCAAGGCGGAATGGATGATGTGGTGTTGCCAGAAAACGCGACTAATTTTTGGATGAAAGTTCACCCGATTAATCCAAAAGCAGAACTCATTATCTTCCCGAATGATAATCACAATTCTTGGGATTCTACCTATTCTAACCCAGAATTTTACAAGTGGCTTCTGTCACAGAAAAAGAAATAACCGTTTTACAAATAAAAACCCCTCCAAATTTTTGGAGGGGTTTGTTTTTTAAAGAATAAGTCACGGATTGGAAATTCGCAACATCAAGATTTTTTAAAAAATTGTTGGAATAGGATTTTTGAATTCTCCATATTTTAAATATTCAATTACCATAAGAATTATATAGATAAAAACTAGAGAACTTAAAAGAGTTAAGAAGTAATAGGTGATTTTATGTTTATTATGACTTACTAATATTTCTTTGCCTTTTTCGATCTGAATTACATCTAAATATTCGTTTTTTTTAGGGTTTGAATTCTCAAAATATATTTTTATTTTATCGCCAATCCTAATTTCATTTTCAAGTTTTGAATAATTTTTTGTCATATTATATACAGCAAAATCTTCATTAAAATTAGATACTTTTATAAAGAATATTTTAGAATTATTGTCAGTTTTTATAATTCCTTTTTCAAGTACATTACTATCAATTTGAGAATATTCAGTTAATTTTTTTGAAGCGTTACTATAAAATATAAAAGTCAGAAATAAAAATAAAGTAAGACCAAATACTAAGGCAAATAGATTCAAAATTTTTGTTAACATACAATCTTGTGTGAATTTTTTGTGAACCTGTAGATAAGACTCAAATATGGAAAAAATTTCTATAAAATCTTTTTAGAAAATCCACTATTATTGAATATCACTTATCCCTATTTCGTTCCAATTTTTTAATCTATATAAAATGCACACTTTTTACGCATACATTCCTTCAATCAAGGCTTTGAATTTTTCCAGAATAATTTTACGTTTTATTTTTAGTGTTGGAGTAATTTCGCCACGTTCTATGGTAAATTCTTCAGGTAAAAGTTTGAACTTTTTAATTTTTTCAAAACTTGCAAATTCCTTTTGAATATCATTCACTACTTTTTCAAAAGTTTCTTTAATAAAAGGCGTTTCTAGTAATTTTTTCTTCTCTTCTATGTTCAGAGAAAGGTAATTTTTAAATTCTTCGTATTTCTCCATCAAGGTTTCAAAATTTGGAACAATCACCGCAGAAACATAAGGTTTTCCTTCGGCAATTACCATTGCTTGAGCAATGTAAGGATTGCTTTGTAATGGGATTTCTATACTTTGTGGCGCAATGTATTTCCCGTTAGAAGTTTTCATTAAATCCTTAATTCTGTCGGTAATGTAAAGATTTCCTTCTTCGTCTATTCTACCAGCATCACCCGTTCTGAAATAACCATCTTCCGTGAAAACTTTAGCTGTTTCTTCTTCGTTTTTGTAGTAACCTTTCATCACACCTTGGTATTTTACCAAAATTTCATCATCTGCTCCAATTTTAATTTCTACACCTGGTAGAGCTTTCCCTACGCTTCCGTACACATAATTTTTCGGAGGAAGTGCAGTAACTGTAGCAGTAGTTTCGGTAAGTCCATATCCTACAATCACGGGTAAACCAATGGCTGCAAAAAATTCTGAAATTTCTTTTTTCAGCATCGCTCCACCACAAGGTAAAAACGAAAGATTTCCGCCCAATTCATTTTTAATTTTTCTAAAAACCAATTTGTCAAAAAAACTAAACTGTAATTGTAAACCAAACGGAACTTTAGCGCCAGTTCTTTTTTTGTCAGCTACTTTAGCTCCTACTTCCAAAGCTTTTTTGAAAAGTTTTTGTTTCGTAGGTGAAGAAGCTTCTATTTTTTTAATTAGAGTTTGATATACTTTTTCGTAGAATCTTGGTACGGCACACATTGCAGTTGGGTGAACATGTTTCAGCGTGTTCAAGATATTTTTTGGGTCTTCTAAAATGGCAACTTCACCACCTTGTGAAAGCACAAAAAGCGTCCAGCTTCTTTCGAAAATATGACTTAATGGTAAAAATGCCAAAGATTTCATGTCGTACAAATTGTCGAAACTGAAAAATTCTTTGTGCGCCGCAACTACCGCTTTGAAACCACCATGTGTAAGCATTACACCTTTCGGGATTCCTGTAGTTCCAGAAGTGTAAAGAATGGTTGCCAAATCTTCATCGGTAATTTCGATGAGGTTTCTTTCCGTAGCAAAATGCTTGATGAAATCTGGGAAATAGGTAATGTTTTCGGCTTCGTCTTTTATCACATGAGACGTGAAAATATGTAATTTTTTGCCTAAATGTTTTTCGGCACTTTTCAGAATTTCAAGTTGAGGCGTGTCTCCCACCAAAATGTGCTGCATTTCGGTTTGCTTGATGATATATTCGGTTTGGTCATAATTATTGGTGGCGTAAATGGGAATGGTAATCGCCCCCAACATTTGCACGGCAACGTCAAAAATAATCCAATCTTTAGAATTTTGAGAAAAAACACCTACACAATCTCCCTTTTTTACGTCTAGAGTATGTAATCCGTTTGCAGTTTGGCAAACCATTGCCCAGAATTTTTTCCAAGTAAGAATCTCTATTTCGTCACCGTTTCTAAAGCTAAGAGCGGTTTTCTGTGGAAATTTTTTGGTGTTTTCTTCTAAAAGCTGAAGTAGGTTTTTCATTATCTGTTTACTATTTATATTATAACTTCCCAAAATTACGAATTATTGCATGTTTTATACCTATAAATTGATTTTTTAATTTTTAGAGATTTGTTATCTTTGAAGATTATTAAAAAACTATGATTTTTTCATTAAAAGGTATTGTTCAAGAACTTACTCCTACCTATGTGGTGATAGAGGTAAATGGAGTGGGTTATTATGTAGGCATTTCTTTGCAAACGTCTCAGCGACTTTCTTTAGGAAAGGAAGTTTTTCTTTTCACCCAACAAATCATCAGAGAAGATGCACATTTGCTTTTTGGGTTTTATACCAAAGAAGAAAAAGAAATGTTTAATCTCTTAATTTCTGTAAACGGAGTAGGTGCAGTTTCTGCGCTGATTTTGCTTTCTTCATTAGATCTTAAAGACATTGCACAAGCGATTCTCAATAAAAATTCTGCGCTGCTCCAAAAAGTAAAAGGAATTGGAGCTAAAACCGCCGAAAGAATCATCGTAGATTTACGAGATAAGGTAGAAAAATTCGGGGTTTCTGCGGAGAACATTTCTGCTTTTGCAGACAATAAAGTGAAAGAAGAATCGTTATCTGCTTTAGAAGTTTTAGGGATTCCTAAAAAGATGAGCGAGAAGATTGCCGATAGAATTTTAAAACAAAATCCAGATTTGCAAACTGAAGAATTGGTGAAGCAAATTCTAAAAATGATATAAACACAAGTGAAGAAAACTTTTCCTCTGCATAAAATCTATTTTTCGATTGTATTTCTATGTTTTTCTGCGTTATTTTTTGCGCAGCAAAAGCCTTCGGATACAGCGAATATTTCTATAAGGAAAGATTATGCCTTGCCGAATCCTACGAGATACGAAGCGTTCTATGATGTAAAAACAGGGATGTATTATCTCTACCCAAAAATTGGAAACACAGTAACAGGAGCGCCCATCGTTCTTACTCCAAAAGAATATTCTACATACACGCTTAATAATAGCCTCAAAGATTATTATCAACAAAAAGCTTTTGGCGGAAATCTATACAAAGAAGATAAAAAAGAAGCCGAAAAGAAAGGCTTAATTCAAAGTGTGACCATCAAAAATAAAATTTTTGAAACCATTTTTGGTAGCAATAAAATAGAATTGATTCCAAATGGTTTTGCGAGTTTTGATTTAGGAGGTTTACACCAAAAAATTGAAAATCCATTAATTCTTCCACAAAACAGAAGCAATTTTGCCATTAATATTCAGCAGAGAATTCAGTTGGGTGTTTTAGGAAAAGTTGGAGAAAATCTTCAACTCAAAGCCAATTATGACACGCAGTCTGGTTTTGCATTCGAAAACAGAATGAATCTCGTTTGGCAAGCCAAGGGAACTTGGAGAGATTTACAAAATCAAGCCATCGGTGAAGCAAAAAATCCACTAAAAGGTGGCGAAGATAAAATTATAAAAAGAGTAGAATTCGGTAATGTGAATATGCCACTTTCTACCAATTTAATCAGAGGTTCTGAATCACTTTTTGGTTTAAAAACCGAATTCCAATTAGGGAAAACGTACGGAACTTTGGTGTTTTCTCAGCAACAAGGTGAAGCCAGAAATATTGTAGTTCAAGGTGGTGGTGTAATGCAAACCTTCAAAATAAACGCTTATGATTACGAAGATAATCAGCACTATTTTTTAGGCCAATATTTCTTAAATAATTATGACAACGCTTTAGCCAATTATCCTTTAATCAATTCTAGAATTTCGATTACCCGATTAGAACTTTGGGTTTTAGACCAAGGTTCTGGTAATTTGCAAGAGCAAAAAAGTATTCTCGGGATTAGAGATTTGGGTGAAGGCGGAAGTTTTCCAGATAATTCTAATTTAGGCGTTTATAATGCAGTAGCCAATCTTGGCGGAATAAGAGATGTAAACCAAACCTACAACGCGATTAACAATCAATCACTTCCGAATACTACAGGTGACCCCAATTATAAAGACGGCGAACATTTTATCTTTAACCGAAAAGCAAAAAGATTAAATCCTGCTGAATATACCTTTAATCCTCAAGTGGGTTATATTTCTTTGAATCAAAGATTAAATGATAATCAACTTTTGGCGGCGTCTTTTTCTTATACCGTTTCTGGTGACAGCAAAGTCTATAAAGTAGGAGAATTTTCCGAAGAAAGTCCAGTGGTGATTACCAAATTATTGAAACCGAACGTTTCCGTAAAAACCACTTCACCGATGTGGAATTTAATGATGAAAAACGTGTATTCATTGAATGCCAATCAAGTAGATCCACAGAATTTCCTATTAAACGTTTTATATCGTGATAATGACAGCGGTGGAAAAGTAAATTATCTACCAGGAACACCTGTTGCAGACCAAAATTTATTAAAATTATTCAATTGGGATAGACTGAATGTAAATAACGATATTCAAAATAATACGAATGGTCAACAAGGAGACGGTTTGTTTGATTTTGTACAAGGAATTACGGTAGATGCACAAAACGGAAGAGTAATGTTTACCAAAGCGCAGCCTTTTGGGAATTACTTAGAATCTGTTTTAGGAAGCAATGACCCGAAATTTGTTTTCAATGAATTGTATACCCAACAAAAACAAGTCGCTTCTGAAAATAATTTAGCACTTAGATACACCATCGAAGGTAGATATAAAGGTTCGCAAGGGACAGGAATTTCTTTAGGCGCGATTAATGTTCCGCGTGGTTCTGTAAAAGTAACTGCCAATGGAGTTGTGCTTACAGAAGGAGTAGATTATACGGTAGATTATATGATAGGTCAAGTAACCATTATCAATGAAATGGTGAAACAATCTGGTCAAGCCATCAACGTGAGTTTAGAAAACCAATTAACCTTCAACACACAGAGAAAGAGATTTTTAGGATTAAATCTCGAAAGAAAATTTAATGAAAATCTTACCATTGGTGCAACTGTGGTGAATTATTCAGAAACACCACTCACTCAAAAAGTACAAACAGGTTTCGAAGCGGTGAATAACACGATGGCTGGTTTTAACTTAATGTATAATAACCAATCACAGTTTTTAACTAGACTTACAGATAAAATTCCGTTTGTCAATACAGAAGCGCCGTCTAATATTAATTTGAAATTAGAAGGAGCATATCTTATTCCAGGTCAAAATAAAGGAATTAATGATGAATCTTACATTGATGATTTTGAACAAACCACTTCTAAAATTTCATTAAAAGAACCTGCAGTTTGGAGTTTAGCATCTAAACCTGAAATTGGTTTCGGAAGTTCTAATAATAATGACTTGACCAATGGATATGGAAGAGGTCTACTTTCTTGGTACAATATAGACCCAAGATTCTACGGAGTTGGTGGAAAAGCACCAAATGGAATTAACGCAGAAGCACTTTCTAATCACGCTTCCAGAAGAGTTCAGATGATAGAACTCTTTAACAATAGAGATTTTGTAGCGGGTGAACAAACCTTCACCAATACTTTTGATATTACGTATTATCCTAAAGAAAGAGGTCCGTATAACTTAAATCAAAATGCAGAAATTCCATCACAAAGATGGGCTGGTTTAATGAGACCGATTACGGTTTCTAACTTCAGAAGCTCTAATATAGAATATGTAGAATTTTGGATGATGGATCCTTATGCAGACGGTAAAATGTTAGGAACTGCTCCTAAATTAATGTTGCAATTAGGAAACGTTTCAGAAGATATTTTGAAAGATGGAAAACTGCAATATGAAAATGGTTTGCCTACACCAAATACTCCAGCGAAAACTTCTTCTACCAATTGGGGAACTCAGCCAGACCAATTCCCAGTTTTGTATGCTTTCGGTACAGAAAACGAAGAGAGAACAGCTCAAGATGTAGGTTTTGATGGATTGGATAACGTAGCTGAAGCTACAGCTTTCAATACCAATTTTATTAATCCAGTAAAAAATGAGCCAGACCCAGCTGCGGATGATTTTGTATTTTATCTTTCTAATCAGTTTCAGGGTGCGTTAGCTTCATCTATGATTGAGCGTTATAAATATTTCAGAAATCCAGATGGAAACTCTCAGTCGAACTCTTTAGAAGTTTCTTCTCAAACTCCAGATGCAGAAGATGTAAATAAAGATTATAACCTAGACCAAAGCGAAAATTACAATCAGTATGATATTAATTTAGCACAAAGCGAATTGGTTTTAGGAAGAAATAATATTGTAGATGTAAAAGAAGTAGAAGTGAAATTCCAAAACGGACAAACATCTAAAAATAAATGGTTCTTATTCAGAATTCCAGTTGCCAATTACAATTCTTCTACCGAAACTTCTGGTGCAGACCAAATCTTAAATAACGTAAGATTTGCCAGAATGATGCTTACAGGTTTTGATGAAACCGCTACGATTAGATTCGGAACTTTAGACTTGGTAAGAAGTGAATGGAGAAAATATGGTAAAGGAATTGCTTCAAATAGAGTAGATGATCAGAACCAATTTGAAGGAACAGGAGCTGTAGATAATTCTAAATTTGATGTAGGAAGTGTAAACTTAGAAGAAAATGCATTGGGAACTCCACCTTATGTATTGCCTCCAGGAATTGAGAGACAAGTTCTCAGCGGAAATGCAGGTGCTCAAAGACAAAACGAAGCTTCTCTTTATATGAAAACCAACCTTCCGAATGGGGAAGCAAGAGGTGTTTTCAAAAATATCGCTTTAGATATGAGAAGATTCCAAAATTTAGAATTATTTGTTCACGCAGAAGATTTAATTGGCAAAGGTTCTAATCTTGATAAATCTGCGAAATTCTTCATCAGATTCGGTAGTGATGCTACTGATAACTACTATGAATATGAAGCTTCGCTGAAATATACCGCTCCGAATGCTACTTCTCCGCTAGATATTTGGCCAAATGAAAATACCGTGAGATTAGCGATTCAGGATTTTGTAGATTTAAAAATCTTGAGAGATAAAAATTCTACGGTAACCAACGAAAGATTTACTTCGGCAGATTTTGGCGATGAAAATAAAGCCTTCTACGTAAAAGGTAGACCAAGTTTAGGAAATATTACCACCATGATGATTGGGGTGAGAAATAATGATGAGGTAGATAAAAATCTTATTCTTTGGGTGAATGAAATCAGACTTTCAGGTATAGAAAATAAAGGAGGTTATGCAGGAAACGCAAATCTTAACTTTAATTTAGGAGATTTTGCTACCGTAAATGCGAGTGGAGCTTATTCTACGATTGGTTTTGGTTTCATTAACCAAAAACCTGCGGAACGTTCACAGACTACCAACTCAGCTTTTGGTATCAATACGATGGTGAATGTAGATAAATTCTTGCCTGAAAAGTTAGGACTCAAGATTCCGGTGAATTATTCTTATTCTCAAACCATTGAAGATCCTAAGTACAATCCACTAAATGATGATGTGGAATTTAACAAAGATCCAAAGAAAGATGAACTGAAAAAAGTAGCAAGAACGTATACGCAACAAAGAAGTATTGGGGTGCTCAATATGAGAAAGGATAGAATGAATCCTAATAAAAAACCAAAATTCTATGACGTAGAAAACTTGTCTATCTCCTTAATTTATAATGATGATAAGTACAGAGATGTTTATACTAAAGACAATTACAGACAATATTTAAGAGGAAATATAGATTACAGTTTTAATTTTAAACCTTGGAATCTTAAGCCATTTAATAAAATTGTAAGCGATACTGCGAAATCTTATCCTTATCTGAAATGGGCAAAAGAAATTAACTTTAACATAGTTCCGACAAGAGTTTCTTTCAGAACAGAGTTAGACAGAAATTACAATGAACTCGAATTTAGAAATATTGATGCGTTGCTCAATGGAAATTCTTCTGCGGATTTTGATGTGATTAAAAACCGAAATTTCTTCTTCGGATGGCAATATAACGTAGGATTTAATTTAACCAAATCCCTAAAATTAGATATTTCATCAGCTACAAGAACGATTAATGACCAATTGGATATTCAAACGTTCGACAGAAGTTCTATTTTCCAAAATGTTTTCCAAAAAGGAAGACCGGTTCTTTATAACCACAGAATTCAGTTGAGTTATAGATTACCATTCGAAAATTTACCGTATTTAGATTTTGTAAATACAGAAATTGGTTACGGTGTACAGTATAATTGGAGCGCTCGTTCTACAGCAATGGTAGATACTAATGGAGTTAAACTGGGGAACTTGGCACAAAATACCAATAATATTAATGTAACTGGAGGTGCAGATTTTAATAGTTTCTTCAATAAGTTTAAATATTTTAGAAAAGTAAATGATAAAATGAATGCCAGAAAATCTGAAATAGATTCTCTGAACAATGTCTATACTCAGAATTTCTTAAAAAAAGGAAGGAAAAAAGCATTCAAATCTTATACTTTTAAAAATAAGTTGACGCCTACTCAAGCTTTTGCTTATGCTTTAACAGCGATAAAACAATTAGATTTTAATTATACTGAAAATAATGGAACCGTTTTACCGGGATTATTATCTTCTCCTAATTTCTATGGATATGGAAAAGGAATTGGTGGGCCAACTTTTGGATTCTTGTTGGGTTCTCAAGCCGACATCAGAAGATATGCTATAGAAAACAGTTGGATTTCTTCTTCGGAATACATGACGGAAGCTTATTCTCAGATGACTACCAGAAATCTTACAGGAAATATTCAGATTCAGCCAATCAATGATTTTAGAATAGATGTGAGTTTTACTAAAAACTACATGAAAAATTTAATGCATGGTAACTTTAATGTAGATGCGATTAGCAGTACGCCTCAGTTTGATTTTTCTTTCGCTAGTGAAATGATTACGTTTACCAATTCTAATATTCTCTTGAAAACAAGTTTTGGAAGCGATAATATTTACGAAAAAATCATTGAAAACACTAAGACGATTTCTCAAATGTATGGAACACCACAAGCTGATGGTTACGCAGAACATTACAGCAAAGCCAATGCTTATGTATTGATTCCAGCTTTCCAGGCAGCTATAGAAGGTAAATCTCCAACGAAAAATAACAATTTAGAAAAATCTAAATTCCCAATGCCAAACTGGAGAATTACTTATTCGGGAATTAAAAACATACCTTTTATTAATAGTCAGTTTGCTAAGTTTGATATTCTTCATGCCTATACTTCTACTTATACCGCGACTGGAATTCAGAAAAGCGTAGACTATTATAATAAGAATGTAAATCCTGGAGCTCCTCAATATGATATTAATAATGATGTATATAATCCTTATACATTTAACACGATTGGTTATGTAGAAGATTTCTCTCCACTTTTAGGAGCAGATGTTACCATGAGAAATAATATGCAGTTCCGTTTACAATATAATAAGAACAGAATGTATACACTCGGTTTGGTAAATCATACTTTAACCGAAGATTTAGGTTCTGAGTATGTTTTTGGTTTTGGATATATTTTAAAAGATTTAAAAATCAAAGTTAGGTATCAAGGAAAAGAAAAAAATCTGAAAAGTGATTTAAATGTAAGAGCGGATTTTTCATTGAGAGATAATCAAACCAGAATTACCAATATATTATTAGATGATTCACAGATTACCGGAGGTCAAAGATTAATGAGCGTAAAAGTTTCGGCAGATTATAACATCTCTCAGAACTTTAATCTAAGATTTTTCTATGATCAATTAATGACCAAGTATAAAATTTCTACAGCATTTCCACTTTCTACGGTGAGAGCTGGTATTACGGCAACCTTTAATTTTGGAGGCGGTCAAGGTTTCTAAATACACATATAATATATATAGCATATAATATAGAATAGAATCAAATTTATTTGGTTCTATTTTTTTGGGAAAAACTTTTTTGCAACCTCCATATAATTTCATTAATTTTGGGAAAAATAAATTTAGAAATGAACACACCATCAGAATTAAAGTACACCAAAGATCACGAATGGGTTAAACTAGAAGGAAACGTAGCTACAGTTGGAATCACTGATTTCGCACAAAGCGAATTAGGAGACATCGTTTTTGTAGATGTAGATACTGTAGACGATGATTTAAATGCGGGAGAAGTATTCGGTAGCGTAGAAGCTGTAAAAACTGTTTCAGATTTATATTTACCAGTTTCAGGTAAAGTAATAGAGTTTAATGAAGAGTTAGAAGGTGAACCAGAATTGGTAAACACAGACCCATACGGAAAAGGATGGATTGTAAAAGTAGAACTTTCAGAAGGTGCAGACCAATCAGAATTGCTAACTGCAGAACAGTACCAAGAACTCATTGGATAAGATAACTCACATATTTAGATATTACGTATTGCCCATTTATTGGGCAATACTCACATATATGCTCCTCAAACCAGGAGTAGAAAACAAAGAATATTGGTTTATGTTCTCAGGAATTGATAAATTATTACACATATCAATATTCGCCCTATTAGGATTTGTTTTCAGAATAGGTTTTCCTAGAATGCGATTTTTTACCTTTTTCTTAATCATGTTTATATATGGATTAGGTACAGAAATATTACAAAGAGAAATGCATTTAGGCAGGAGTATGGAATTATTAGACCTTGTTGCAGATTTATTAGGAGTGTTGATGGGATATTTTACTTATCAAAAAATAAAAAATTATTACTTCTAAAATTCTATAATCCCCAATAATACTTAGAGGTCATACTATAAATTATAGTAAATAAGGCGTATTTGCTCATTGTGAATAACTTTAAAAATGAGTGTAAGTTGTTTATTGTCAGAAAGATGTTTTCCCCAATTTAAACAACTGTACAAGTTTTTGTGTAAAATATTTGCATTGTATAGATTTATCGTCATACTTTTGCAATCCGAAACAACGGGAAGCGCAGGAGCTAATTAAGGAAAGAGATACGAGACGAGAACATAAAAATATTTGAAAAAATATTTGGAAG